>JANPIT010000073.1:0-12682 GCA_031425115.1 Opitutaceae bacterium
CCGGCGAGTTTAAGGCGCGCCGTGGTGTTGCGCGAAGTGCTCGGGCCGCCGGTGGGGCTGAGGTGAATACTGGACCGGAGATCGCTCCGGTCGGTGACGAAAGAGCAGACCGCTTCCCGATGAGCGCGCGTTTTTTCCGCGCTGCTTCAACTCGCTCACTGAATCAGTAGACTACTGAGTCCGCGGCGCCTGAATTTGGCCCTTTTTGTAGCCGGGACCGTATTGGGCGAGACCTTGTCCGAGGTTAGAACGGCGGCCGTTCACATCCATTTCGAGAAACTCAGGCGCATCCGCTTCGACGTAGAGCGCACCCGGCCAGGAGACGACCCGGCTCTCACCGGCGGCCATCGGCCCACTGAAGAGAACGTCACCGTCCGACTCATCTGGATTTTTCCGGCAAACGCGGACTTGGATGGGGCGCAGCGCGATAAGCGTAATCGTCGGCCCTTGGGCTGCGATGTTCGGCGCGGTCGACGTAACCGGTGTTTTCGTGGTCGAGCGCGATCCGCTGACGAGGGCTTTCACGAACCAGAGCAGGAGAAGAACAATAACGACTCCGCCGCCCCATTTCACATACTTGAACACCAGAGCGGGATCGAGACCCTGCGGCAATGAGCTGCCCGTGCGCGGGCGCGTCGGGCCGCGGTTGGCGTGCGACGGTTCCGGTGGCGCAGAGGAGGGTTCTTCGGGCGTCGCAGTCGTCCGCTCGCCGCCCTCGGCCGTCGCAACCGAGATATCGAGCCGTCCGTAAATCTCGCGACTCGGCTGGCGAGGCCGCACTTCACCGCGACCGAGCGCAGCGTAGTCGTTGAGGATGCGATCGGCGGGCACCTTGAGGAAATTCGAATAGGTGCGCAAAAAGCCGCGCGTGTAGATTTCCGTGAGGCCGATGTCGAAGTGGTTGCTCTCGAATTTCTGCAGGTAATCGCCGCGGATCTTTGTGGCTTCGGCGGCTTCACGGATGCTGATGCCCTTCTTCTTCCGCGCTTCCTCGAGCCGTTCTCCGATTGTCTGCATGGGGGTGAGGTAGGGTGAAATGAGAGGGGAGGGAAGAAGTAATTCAGAAGCCAGGAAACCAGGAACCAAACCGTCGCCGTATTCCGCCTTCTTGGCTTCCTGGCTTCTGAATTAAAGGGAATCGAGATCGACGAGGATCTCGCGGGGGCTGGAGCCGTTTTCGGGGCCAACGATGCCCTTTTCCTCCATCAGATCCATGACGCGCGCGGCGCGGTTGTAGCCGATGCGGAGCCGGCGTTGCAGCATCGAGGTGCTGCCGCGCTTCGTTGATTTCAGGACGTCGAGGGCCTGCTGATACAACTCTTCGTCGTCGCCGAGATCGTCGTTGTCGCCGTCCTCACCGTCTTCTCCGTCCTCATCCTCTTTGGCGGCGCGGTCGATCTGCTGCTGCACGGACTGGGCGTATTGCGGCGGGCCGTTGCGTTTGAGAAATTCGACCAACTCCTGCACTTCCTCGTCGGACACAAAGGCGCCCTGGGCGCGGACCAGCTTCGAGGTGCCCGGCGGGGAGAACAGCATGTCGCCGCGGCCGATCAGCGTCTCGGCGCCCTTCGTGTCCATGATCGTCCGCGAGTCCACTTGCGAGGCGACTTGGAACGCGATGCGCGAAGGCAAGTTCGCTTTGATCACACCGGTAATGACATTCACTGACGGCCGCTGAGTCGCGATGATCAGGTGAATACCGGCGGCGCGCGCGAGTTGCGCGAGACGAGCGATGCTCGTCTCGATTTCGGCGGGCGCGACCATCATGAGATCGGCGAGTTCGTCGATGATCGCGACGATGTAGGGCAGGCGCTCGGGAATCTCGAGGTCGTCGGCGAGTGGGTCGACGCCGGTCAGCGCGGTCTGCGCGTCGGACGGCGGCGCGTCGACCTTGCCGCCTTTTTTGCGGTTATTGAAACCGACGATGTTGCGGACATTGGCCTTCGCGAAGATCTGATACCGCTGCTCCATCTCGCCGAGGAGCCACTTCAGTGCCGCGGGCACTTTCTTCGGCTCCGTAACGACCGGAATCAGCATGTGCGGCAGCGAATTGAAGATCTTCAACTCGACGACCTTGGGGTCGACCATGATCAGCCGCAGATCCTTCGGGCTCTTGGAATAGAGAATCGAGGCGACGATGGAATTGATACAGACGGATTTGCCGGAGCCGGTCGCACCGGCGATCAGCAAGTGCGGCATCTTCGAGAGATCGGAGATGAGTGGTTTTCCGGATACGTCCTTGCCGAGGGCGATCGGAATCTCGGATTTCACGTTGGCCCAGTCTTCGCTTTCGAGGAGTTCGCGCATCCCGACGGGCGTCGGGTGTTGATTGGGCACTTCGACGCCCACGGCTGCCTTGCCCGGAATCGGCGCAAGGATGCGGACGGATTGCGCGCGCATGCCGAGCGCGATGTTCTTGTCGAGGCCGGCAATTTTCTCAACGCGGACTCCGGCGGCGGGCACGACCTCGTAGCGCGTGATGACCGGACCGACATGGATTTCGCCGAGGGTCACTTCCACGCCGAATTCGCTAAGGATGCGCAGGAGATTCTCCGCGTTCTGGCGGTGTTCCTCCTCGCTGTTGCTGGAGGCGGGCTTGACCTGCTCCTTCAGTAGTGAGAGCGGAGGAAATTGGTAGTTCGCATCGTCGCTCTGCGGCAGCGAAACCTTTACGGCCTTCTTGGGCTCTTCGGGTTTGACGATGTTGAGCTCGACCTTGCCGGCGGCAGCGACCGCGAGGGGCTTGGTGTCGGTGGCGGTTTCGCCAATGACGGCCTTGCCATTCCCGGGCTTGGGCGCGAGTGCGGGCTTGGGCTCGGCTTTCGCAGCGTTGGCGGTCGCCGTGGCGGGCGCGGGAGCCACCGGCGAAGCGGTGGTAGTGGGGGTGGCGGCGGGCTTCGCGAGCTTGGGCAATTCCGCGGCAGCGGTGTCGCCAGAAACGGCACGGGCCGCGGGCGCTTTCGAGAGCGGATCTTCGCCGGATTTCGGCACGATGGATTTTTTGCCGGTCGGGCCCACCGGTGTGGGCGGCGTGCTGTGGCCGGCACCTGCGGCGGTGGCGGTAACGGTTGCAGCGGCGGATTTCTGCTTCGCCTTGGCTTCCTTTTCCTTGCGGCGCGCTTCTTCGAGCTCGGCCTTGGCCTTCGCGCGGTCGGCGCGCCACTGCCCGAAATTGGTGAATATTTTCTCCAATTCTCCCCCGATATCCCGCATGAAGATGAACAGGAGCGCGCCCACGTATACCGTGCCGAGAATGAGGCCTGCGCCGAAAGGCCCCAGCGAGTTACGGAGAAAGCCGTGGTAGAGCGTGAGACCCACGTAACCACCCGGCCCATACGGAAACCAACTCGACCAATTAGCGGAGGCTTTCGGTTCTGCAAACATCGCGGCGAGGCCGGATGAGGCGATGATGGCGATGAGCATCGCGATCGTGCGAGTGCCCGTCATGTGCTTCGAATTTCGCACCGACACGAGGAGCATCCAGAGCAGGAAGATCGGCACGAACCACGCGCTGACCCCGATCACCCGAAACATCCCGGCGGCCGCGTAGGCGCCCACCAGACCCGCCGGATTCTGCTCCGCCGGCATGGGCTTGTGGTCAAACGGACTCTGCTTCGGGTCGTAGGCGACCAGTGCCACGGCCAGATAGGCGCCGAGAAAAAAGCTGATGAGAGCGGCGATCCAGTTGGGCCGATAACGCGGCGCTTGGAAAGAGGGGCCGTCGTTTGAATTTGAAGTCTCTGACTTGCGCATTTGTGTGAACCGACTGCGAAATTGGTGCGGATTGGACGCTAACGAGCCAGTCGGTCAAATGTAAACACCCCCGCGGCACTTTCACAAAAAACTCGTCAACCCGCATGCGCGAACTGCTTCGTTTTCAGCCCCTATATCAAGAACGCGTATGGGGCGGTCGCGCGTTGGAGACGGCACTCGGGCGCACCTTGCCTGCGCGCGAACCGATTGGCGAGAGTTGGGAAATCGTCGATCGTCCCGAAGCGCAGTCCGTGGTCGAGGGCGGGGCGCTCGCTGGGCAGTCGCTCCGCAACGTGCTGGCCCGGAATGGAGCCGACGTCATGGGGCCGACGTGGCCGGCGGCGAAACCGTTTCCCATTTTGGTCAAGTGGCTCGACTGCCGGGAGCGCTTGAGTCTGCAGGTCCATCCGCCGGCTGCGGTTGCTGGGGAGCTGAAGGGCGAACCGAAAACCGAGAACTGGTATATCGCGGAGACGGCGCCGGACGCCGAGCTGATCGTGGGTTTGAAGCGCGGCGTAACGCGGGAACAGTTCGAGGCTGCGATCGTAGACGGGACGCTCGATTCGTGTGTGCATCGCTTCAATGTCGCGGCGGGAGACTCCATTCTCGTGCACAGCGGCCAGGTGCATGCCATTGATGCCGGGAACCTGATTCTAGAGATCCAGCAGAATTCGGATACGACCTATCGGGTCTACGATTGGGGTCGAATGGGGCTCGACGGCCAGCCCCGGCAGCTGCATGTCGCGCAATCGCTGCGCTCGATCGATTGGTCGGATTTTGAGCCCGTCCCGCTGCGCGGTGCGCCGACGTCGGGGACGATTGCCGATTGCGCGGAGTTCAGCATCCGCCGCGTCGTCTTGGGCGCGGGGGAGCGCACGCATCTGCGTGCGGGGGAACAGCCCCGGCTGCTCAGCGTGGTCAGTGGCAGCGTGCGCGCCACCGCGGAGGTGCATGGCACCCGTTCGCCATTTGGCCAAAAACTGGCGCGCGGAGACAACGTCCTGGTGCCTTACTCGGGCGCGTTCACGTTTTCTGCGGAGACGACGACGATTTTGCTGATCACGGAAAATTTCGTCGGTTGACCGGCAGTGGGCCGTGGCCGGAGGAATCGGTGGTGGGCTGATCTCGAGCGGACGTTTCGTTGTGCGGTGCCTAGTAAGGGGCGACCAGAGGCCGGGCTAGGAGGCCGTCTCGAACCTCGGACGAATCGCCGCTTGAAGAAAGCTACGACCCGTAGTTAATTCGGCGCTCTTTTGCATTATGCCCGAGCCCGAATCCAACGAATCGACGAACCCAGTGCCGACGGCGGCTGATCAAACCGGCCCTGCGGCTGCACCCGATCCAGCGGCGCAACTCGCGATGGCGAAGGCGGAGGCCGCCAGCAACTACGAGAAATTCCTGCGCTCAGCCGCTGACTTGGAGAATTTCCGCCGGCGCACGGTGCGCGAGAAGGATGACCTTCGGACAGCCGCGACGGGTCGCGTGTTGGAAGATGTTTTTCCCGTGCTCGATTCTCTGGCGTTGGCGATCAACGCCGCGAAGCAGCCGAAAGCCGACCTGAAGTCGCTTGTGGGTGGCGTGGAAATGGTGCTCGGACAACTGAAGACGGCGCTCGCCAATCATGGCTTGAAAGAAATCAGTCCGGCCGGGCAGCCGTTCGATCCGCACCAGCATGAGGCGATTTCGCACCAGCCGAGTCCCGATGTGAAAGAGGAGCATGTGCTCACCGTCGTGCGCACCGGCTATTCGCTCAACGGGCGGCTCTTGCGCCCCGCTTCCGTCGTGGTGTCCAGTGGTTCGGCGGGCGCAGAAAAGCGCTGAGCAGGAAATATCCAGCGTCAATTATCATGGCCAAGGAAGATTACTACGAGCTGCTCGGTGTCCAAAAAGGTGTTACGCCCGAAGAACTGAAAAAGGCCTATCGCAAGAAGGCGGTTCAATTCCATCCGGACAAGAATCCCGGCAACAAGGAGGCCGAGGAGATGTTCAAAAAGGTGTCGCACGCCTACGAAGTGCTGAGCGACCCGGAAAAACGCGCGGCTTACGATCGCTATGGTTCGGCCGCGTTCGAGGGCGGTGGCGGCGGGCCGCGGCCGTCCGGTGGTGGAGGCTTCCACGATCCGTTTGATATTTTCCGCGAAGTCTTCGGCCAGCAGGGCGGAGGCGGGGGTGGAGGTGGCGGCGGTGGTGGCGGAATTTTCGACGAGAGGTTCGGGGGCGGCGGCGGCGCGCGTGATGGTGGGCGCGATGGAGCCGACCTGCGTTACGATCTCGAGATCTCGCTCGAGGACTCGGCCCGCGGCCTGGAAAAAGAGATCTCTTTCCGCAAAAACATGACCTGCGATCGCTGCGAAGGCAGCGGGGCGGAGCCGGGCACGAAGAAAGTTACCTGTCCGACGTGTCGCGGTGCGGGACAGATTCGGCGCTCGGGCGGAATCATCACGTTTACCCAGACTTGCCCGACGTGCGGCGGCGGCGGCACCAAAGTGGAAAAGCCCTGCACGTCGTGTCGCGGCGAAGGCCGCGTAGCCAAGAACACGAAGCTCAACGTCCGCATTCCTCCCGGGGTCGACACCGGCTCGCGCCTGCGCTCGACCGGCAATGGCGAGGCGGGCCTCGCGGGCGGTCAGGCCGGCGATCTCTACATCGTCCTCACGGTGAAAGAGCACGAGTTGTTCGAGCGTCAGGGCGAAGATCTTTTCTGCGAGATTCCCATCAAGTTCACGCTCGCGACGCTCGGCGGAAATATCGAAGTGCCCACGTTGTCGGGGAAGGCGTCGTTGAAAATTCCGACGGCTACGCAGAGCGGCACGACCTTCCGTTTACGTGGCAAGGGCATGCCCAGCCTGCGCGGCGGCAGCCAGGGCGATCAACTCGTGCGCGTGCAGGTCGAAGTGCCCACCTCGCTTACGAGTGAGCAGCGCAAGATCCTCGAGGATTTCGCGCGCGTGAGCGGCGATGCGAATGAGCCGACTTCGAAAACATTTTTCGAGAAGGCGAAGAAGTTCTTCTGAGCGGGGTGCCAGACGGCAACGTTTGAGCGCACAGACGCGAAGGGGCGCAAAGGTTTGCAGAGAGCCTGGCGTGACTTTGCGGTCCTTTGCGCCTTTGCGCTTATTTTCTGAGCTTCACATCCATCCACACCGCGAGCGTCAGCACGACGCCGCGGGCGATGTATTTAATTTCCGGAGACACGGCGATGAGCGTCATGCCGTTGAGCAGGGCCGTCATGATCAACGCGCCGAAGATCACGCCGCCCACCGAGCCGCGTCCGCCGCGCAAGGCGGTGCCGCCGATCACGCACGCCGCGATGGCATCGAGCTCCATCAGGTCGCCGACGGTGGTGGTGGACGAGCCGGAGTAGGCCGTAGTCATGAAGCCGGTGAGCGCGACGGCGACGCCCATCAACAAGTAGGCTCCGATGAGCACACGATCGACCGCGATCCCGGAAAGGGCCGCGGCTTCCTCGTTACCCCCGATCGCATAGAGGTAGCGACCGAAGGGCGTGTGTTGCGTGAGAAAATAAACCGCCCCCGCTGACGCGCCCAGGATCAGCAAGGACAGCGGCACGCCGCGAAACTGGTTACACACGACCACGAGACCGAGCAGGCCCGCCGTGCTGGCCAACCAGAGAGCTGCTTCGCGAATCGCCGGGCGCATGGTTAAGCCGTAGGCGCGACGGGCCACGCGACTGCGCCACATCAGCACGCCGTGGATCGCGGTCAGGCAGACCGCGAGGGCGAGACCGGTTGAAGCGGGCAAGTAGTAAGTGGTAAGTAGCGAGTAGAGATTGTCCTGGTCCCCGCGCGAGACGGGGATCGTGGAGTTTTGGATGACGAGCCAGAAGAGGCCCTTGAAGATGAGCAGGCCGCCCAGTGTGATGATGAAGGACGGTATCCGTTGTCGCACGACAAGGGCGCCCATCAGCGTCCAGAGCACGGCAGCCGCGGCGAACGCCACGAGGAGCGCCGCGGGAGCGGGCCAGCCTTGTTGAAAGACGAGGACGGCGGCGATGCCGCCAATCAAGCCGACGCCGCTGCCGACCGAGAGATCGATCTGCCCCGTGAGCAGGATCATGAACATGCCCAGCGCCAGCGTGCCGGTGATCGAGAACTCGACGATGAGCTGCGTGAGGTTGCGCGCGCTGAGGAACGTCGGCTCGCGCAGGGCGAAGAACACGCAGACGCCGAGCAGCGCGAGCGGCATGGCGAGGTGAGGGAGAGAGGCGCGCGCGAGCTTCATGCGGCGGCTTTTCGTCCCATCGCGGCGGCGAGGAGGCTTTCCGGGGTGAACTCGCCACGGGTGAATTCGCCGCCGATGCGGCCGCTGGCGAGCATGATGATTCGGTCGCTCATGCCCATCAGTTCGGGCAGCTCGCTGGAAACGAGAATCACGGCTTTGCCCTCACCGGTCAGCCGGTTGATCAGCTCGTAGACCTCGAGCTTGGCGCCGATATCGATCCCGCGGGTGGGCTCATCGAGCAGCACGACGCACGGCTCCGTCATGAGTGCTTTCCCGAGCACCACTTTTTGCTGGTTTCCGCCCGAAAGCCCGCGCGCGCTCGCGTCCTGGCCCGGCGCTTTGATGCGCAGCGCAGCGAAGAGCTCCTGGTTGCGTCGATGCTCCGCGGGTTGATCGAGCGTCGCGGGCCGACGAGTGAAACGGGCGAGACTCGACAGCGAGAGGTTGAACCCGATCGACTGCGGGAGCACGAGGCCGTAGCGCCGGCGATCTTCGCTCGCGAGCACGAGCCCGCGCGCGATCGACGTGCGCGGAGAAGGATGCTGGTGCAGGGCGCCGCGGAGAGTTACCTGGCCGCTGGCGCGATGGCCCCACGCACCGAAGAGGTGCATGAGCAGCTCCGTGCGGCCGGCGCCCATCAGGCCGCCGAAGCCGAGCACTTCACCGGCGCGCACGTCGAAGGAGATGTCGCGCAGAAACGCGGGTTCGCCGCGGGTGCGCGCCACATTGAGGTCGCGAACGGTGAGCAGCGGTTCGAGGTGGAGCGGCTTGTCTCCAAGACGCTGGTTTGAGATCGCTGGCGTATCCTGAAAGCGCGTTGGGGACAACGCGCTCCACCTTTTCGGAAATAAATCCGTGATCTCACGGCCGACCATATGCTGGATCACGCGAGGCACGGTGACCTCCGCGCGCGCGAGGGTCACGATGCTGGCGCCGTCTCGCAGCACGGTGATTCGATCAGCGAGCGCGAAAACCTCGTCGAGCTTGTGGGAAATGTAGATGCACGCGGTCCCGTGGGCGCGCAGCCTTCGCAGGTGATCGAGGAGCACGCGGACTTCTTGTTCCGTCAGCGCAGCGGTCGGCTCGTCGAGCACCAGCACGCGCGAGTGCTTATCCATGGCGCGGACAATCTCGAGGAGTTGCTTCTGCCCAACACCCAGCGAGCGCACGGGCGCTTCGGGAGAAATCGCGAGTCCGAACTCGGCGAGCAACGCCGCGGCGCGGCGATGCATCGCCAGCCAGTCGACCCGCAGTCCACGGCGCGGGGCGCGTCCGAGGAAAATGTTTTCCGCGACGCTGAGTTCGTCGATCAAGGCGAACTCTTGGGTGATTACGGCAATGCCCGCGGCCTCCGCGTCGCGGATCGAATGGAACGCGACCGCGCGACCGTCGACGCGCAATTCGCCCTCGTAGCTGCCGTGCGGATGGATGCCCGCGAGGAGCTTGATCAGCGTGGACTTGCCCGCGCCGTTTTCGCCGCAGAGCGCGTGGATCTCGCCGGCGCGCAGGTCAAAAGAAACGTCACGGAGCGCGGTGACGCCGGGGAACCGCTTGGTGAGTGCGACGGCACTGACGAGGGCGGACATCGGGGGTGAGCCAGGCATTGCGACCGGAGTGCGCGTGCGGTCGCAGGGGCGAAGCGGAAACGCGGCTTACTTCAGATCGCTCGCTTTGTGAAATCCGTCGGCCACGACCGTCGACATCAGATTTTCCTTATCGACGGAGATCACCTGCTCGAAAATGGACGGCACCTTTTTCACGCCGTTGTCCAGAGTGGCCGTAGTGCTGGGGCGGTTACCCTTCGCCACTTCGACCGCGATACGGGCGGCGAGGGCAGCGAGATTTTTCAGCGGCTTGTAGACCGTCATCGCCTGAGTGCCTCGGAGGATGCGCTGGCAGGCCGCGAGATCGGCGTCCTGGCCGGTGACGAGCACCTTGCCGGCGAGTCCATCCTCCTGCAGCGCCTGAATCGCACCGCCGGCGGTGCCATCGTTGGAAACCACGACGGCATCAAGGGCGCGCCCGGCTTTCGTCACGGCGGCGTTCATGATCTTCTTCGCGTTCTCCGGTTTCCAATCGAGTGCCCAGTCCTCGTGCACCACTTGGATTTTGCCCGCCTTGATGAGGGGCTCGAGAATGTTGTCCTGCCCCTGCTTGAAGAGTTTCGCGTTGTTGTCGGTGGGCGCGCCGTAAATGCGCACGATCCGCGCGGGGCGATCCTTCGGCAGCCGGGCGACGGCGTAGCTCGCCTGCGCTTCGCCGACTTTGACGTTGTCGAAGGTCAGGTAGTAATCGATCGACGCGTTTAAGATCAGGCGGTCGTAAGCGATCACGGGAATTTTTTCCGCGTTGGCGGATTTCACGGCGCGCGTCATCGCCTCGCCGTTGTGCGGCACAATCACCAGCACATCGACTTTGCGGCTGATGAGCGACTCGACGTCGCGGACCTGGCGCGTGTCGTCGCTGTTGGCGGATTGCACGATGACGGTGGCGCCGAGCTTTTTGGCCTCGGCGATGAACGTATCGCGGTCGCGCTGCCAGCGCTCCTCCTTGAGCGTGTCGAGCGAGAGCCCGATAACAGGTTTCTCTTTCGACGCGAACGCGGGGACGACGCCCACGACGAGGCAGAGGGCGGCGGCAAGAAAGGACTTCATGACGGGGAGGACGGAGATGGGGGATTTACAACCGCGAGGGGAAGCGTGAGGCTTGCGAGCGCGTGACACTCGACAACCCAAAACTGCGGACGCTGGCCGATGCGGTGACGTGGCGTGAACAGCTCCGAAGCGAAGGCCGGCGAGTCGTGCTCACCAACGGCGTGTTCGACCTCCTGCACACGGGCCATCTGTTTTATTTGAAACAGGCGCGGGCGTTGGGCGACGCGTTGCTGATCGCGCTGAACGCTGATGCGAGCGTGCGCGCGCTCAAGGGTCCGACGCGGCCGGTGCAGACGGAGGAGCAGCGGGCCTACGCGCTCGGCGCGTTGGGGTGCGTGGACGGGGTGACGATATTCCGCGAGCCACGGCTAACGGCGGAGATTCGGGCGTTGAAGCCGGATGTCTACTGCAAGGCGGGCGATTACACGCTCGAAAAACTCAACGCTGAGGAACGGAGCGCGCTCGAAAGCGTCGGCGCGCAGATCGAGTTTCTGCCGTTCCTGCCCGGTTTTTCGACGACGCAGTTGATTGCGCGGATCAAAGCGGCGGGAGAAGTGTGAACTTGCGGGCCGCGGCCTTGCACCTACCTTTCGCGGGATGAATGCCAACGAGCCTGGTGTTTCCCAGAATCAGAGGTCGGCGGTGGAATTTGCCCGCGCGGCGGGGCACGCGAGGATTCTGCGCTGGAAAGAGACACCGGGATTGGCGGATGAATTGGCTCGGGCACACGCCGCGATGGATGCGGGTCGGAAAGTTTCCCAAGAGCGAGTTGAGGAGTTTGTCGTTAGCCGGCGCTTGGCGAAAAAGTGACGCCGAGGGCCTATCGTTTCGTTCTGGAGGAAGCCGCGTTCGAAGCATTCGTGCAATTGGCGGATGAAGAGCGCGAACTGGCTCATTCGTATTTCCGGTGGCTGGCAACTCAGCCCCAGACGATCGGACAAGGATTTCACAACGACACCTCGGGCAGGCCGAACTACGCGAGCTTGTGCGGTCCGTTTTTGATTGTGCACTGGACGGATCATGCGGAAGTCGAAGTCCGCATCGTTCAGATCCACCTCGATTAGCCTCCATGCGCATCGTGATTCTTGGTTCCGGCCGCGGCTCCAATGCCGAGGCGATTCTTCAAGCCCAGCAGGCGGGGCGGCTGGGCCGCGCGCAGGTCGTGCAGATTTTTTCAGACCAACCGGAGGCGGGCATCCTCGCGCTCGGGCCGCGGTTCGGTGTGTCGGCCAACTTTCTCGATGCGGCGCCCTACAAAACCAAATTGGACGGCGCGGGAGAGCAGCACTACATCGCGGCGATCCTCGCGTGTCAGGCGGACTTGATCGTGCTGGCCGGATTCATGCGCGTCTTGAAGCTGCCCTTCCTCACGAAATTCGAAGGGAAAATCATCAACCTGCATCCGAGCCTGCTCCCCAGTTTCCCGGGGCTCGATGGCATTGGGCAGGCATTCCGGCGCGGCGTGAAAATCACGGGCTGCACGGTGCACTACGTGACGCTTGCCGTGGATGGGGGACCGATCATCGATCAAGCGGCCGTGCGAATCGAGAAAACGGATACGCTCGAGTCCCTCGCGGTCAAAGTCCACGCCGCCGAGCATGCGCTGCTGCCCGCGGTGATTGCGCAGCTGAGCGGAGCTTAGGCAGTGGCGTCTCGGGCTCTGGTATTCTGAGCCGCGAAAAGGGATTGGCTGCTCGGCCCCAACGGCAGCTTGCGTGCGCCGGGGCCGGAGCCCATGAAGTTTTCCCGAAGCCGTATGCTGCCCCCTATACTGATCATCGAAGACGAACCCGCGATCGCGGACACGCTGATCTACGCGCTGAAGACGGAGGGTTTCGCGCCCGAGTGGTGCGGGACGGGGCGCGCGGGGTTAGCGGCGTTGGCGGCAAAACCCTTTGCGTTGGTGGTGCTCGATGTGGGCCTGCCGGATGGCAGCGGGTTCGAGGTGTGCAAACAGATCCGCACCCGCTCGGCGGTGCCGGTGCTTTTCCTCACCGCGCGGAACACCGAGCTCGACCGCGTGCTTGGGCTCG
>JANPIT010000074.1:0-2865 GCA_031425115.1 Opitutaceae bacterium
TTGCGGTGAAAGGCGGCTTGGACGTGCGCCAATCCAGCCGCGACAATCGGGGCATCACGCCATCGTATACCTTCGCCCGCGAAAATGCCGCGCTGCTCCTCGACGAAGTGTATTCCGAGCGCATCGCGCCCTATGGTTTCCCGAAGATCCAATACACCAGCACGCAAGAAGCCTATAACTACTACCGCGCCAATCCGACCAAGTTGACCGTCGATCAGAACGCGCTTTTCCGTTCCGAAATCAATGCCTCCAAGCTCGCGGAAGAAACCATCTCGTCCGCCTATCTGCGCGGCGACCTCGCGCTCTTCGATCGCCGACTCAAGCTCGTCGGTGGACTGCGGGCCGAACAAACGAATATCACCGGCGAGGGCCCGCTGACGGACCCGTCTCGCGCGTTTCAGCGCGATGCCAGCGGCCGCGTCCTGCGCGCCGCCAACGGCACGCCGCTCCTCATCGTCCCCACGAATGCCGGCCTCGCCTACTCGCAGCTCACGTTTCTCGAGCGCCAGGCGCGCACCGAGAAAGAATACCTCCGCCTCTTTCCCAATCTCAACGCCAGCTACAATATTCGCGAGAACCTCATCGCGCGCGCCGCGCTCTACACGTCTGTCGGCCGCCCCAACTTCGCGCAATACGTCAACGGCGTCTCCCTGCCCGACCCCGAGTCGGCACCGTCGAACACCAATCGCATCGTGGTCAATAACGCCGGCATCAAGGCGTGGAGCGCGAACACCGCGAAAGTCCGTTTCGAATACTATTTCGAGGGCGTCGGGCAGGTCTCCGTCGGTGGTTTCCGCCGCGAGATCGAAAATTTCTTCGGCTCCACGACGTTTCCGGCGACCGAGGAATTTCTCGCGCTCTACGATATCGATGCGGCGACTTATGGCCGTTACGACGTCGCGACGCAGTTCAACCTGCCCGACAAGGTGCGGATGACAGGCCTCGAGTTCGACTATAAGCAGGTGCTCAAATTTCTGCCGCACTGGGCCCGCGGCGTGCAGGTGTTTACCAACGCCACCGCCCTCCGCGCGACCGGAGACGAGAACGCGAACTTCGCCGGATTCGTCCCGCGCAGCTACAATTGGGGCATCAGCCTCACGCGCGAAAAATTCAATCTGCGCGCGAATTGGAACTACCGCGGCCGCGCTCGCGGCGGCCCGGTTGCCGTCGCGCGGGGCATCGAGCCCGGCACGTTCAACTGGACGCAAAAACTCCTTTTCCTTGATCTGCAGGGCGAATACACCTTGCGCCGCGGCCTCGCGGCGTTCGCCAGCTTCCGCAACATCGGCGACGCCACCAACGACACCGAGATCCACGGTCCGAGCACGCCGGCGCACGCGCAGTTCCGCCAGCGCACGACCTACGGTTCGCTCTGGTCGTTCGGACTCCGAGGAACGTTCTAAGCACGCCCGCGCCTTCGGCTGCTCTCGGCAGCGGTGGTCGCGAGACCAGCGATTGGATCACGCACGAGGTGTCGGTAGAGCCTCTGTAAACTCGCACGCGCGCGCGCAAGGGGTGCCCACATCGCCGCGTGCATAACCATTCCGCTCCGCGTGCGCCGGATTCTGCCTTGAGTCCGAAATGATCCGCGCGAGTATCCGCGCATTCCAGCACGCAACGTGCTTTACCCCGTCGGTCCGCCGCGAACCGACTTTTCGCGCCGCTCCGCTCGCCGTCCTCCGCCGCTTCGCATCATCCACCCTATGAGCCTTCGATCGATCACCACGCTACGGCCTCACCCGGCGCTCCTCGCCATCGTCGTCAGTCTGTTGTTGCCCACGTTGGCTCTCGCCCAAGCGGCTCCCGCCGCTCCGGCAACAGCGACCCGCCCCATCGCTGCGACCTCGAGCACACCCACGCCGCCCGCGCCGAAAGACGACGCCGTGCAACTCTCCGTCTTCACCGTCTCGGAAGAAAAAGATCTAGGCTACGAGTCGATGCAAACGACCTCCGGCATGCGCACGGCGCAGGAGCTTAAGAACGTCGCGAATTCCATTTCGATCATGAACTCGCAGCTGATGGAGGACCTCGCGGTGGTCGACATCGGCGAGGCCTCGAAGTGGTTCGTCACGGGCGAGGAAAGCCCCGACCCAGCGCAGCCCAACCAGCTCGTGCTGCGCGGCATTCGCAACAGCTTCGCGCTGCGCAACGGCTGGATCTGGTATTCACCGATGGATGCCTACGCCACCGAGCGCATCGAGCTCCTGCGCGGCCCCAACGCGTTTCTCTACGGCGAGGCCGATCTCGGCGGAGCGAACAACCAAGTCACCAAGCGTGGCCTCTTCACGCGCAGCGTCACGCGCACCAAGCTCATGCTGGGTTCGGACAATTTCCGCCGGGTGGAATTGGATCTCAACCGCCGCCTCGGCGACAAGCTCGCCGTCCGCGTTTCCGGCGTGCAGTCCAACAACGATTCGTGGATCGACCACGTGCGCCGCGACTTTCGTGGCGTCTACGGCGCGCTCACCTACCGGCCCTTTCGCAGCACCGCCATCAACATCTCTGCCGAGAGCTCCAAGAGCACGTCGGTCGCCGCGCAAGGCCTCTTCCTCGATCAGTTCACCTACACCACCGGAACGAATCTCACGAACACCGCCGGCGTGATCTTCAACCCCGCCACGGGCTCCTTGTTTCGCGCCGCCGGCATGCGGCGCAGCGCGGGCAGCGGCCTGGGAATCGTCGACAAGAGCATTATCCCAAAAACTTTCCAGAGCACCGGTCCAAACGGGACCAACAAGGACTACTACAACACCTTTAGTTTCGAGGTGGAGCACAACATCGGCAAAAATCTCCACCTCCTCCTCTCCGGCATCCTTTACTACCGCAACATCGACAATTGGGGCGCCCAGGCCACCCGCACGGTGT
>JANPIT010000075.1:0-1909 GCA_031425115.1 Opitutaceae bacterium
CGTGGCCGTCGGCCGCGACAGAGTGCAGGTCGTGCATCTGCACAATGAGCAGTCGGTATTTCAAGAGACGCGCTCCCGCGATCGGATCGATGCCGCTGCGCAGCCAGTAGCCGATATCGGCACAGGCGCCGATGCGCGGGCTGCGGCCTTCGCAGGCTTTGAGCACGCCTTCGGGATTCCAGTAGTTCGGCGACGCTTTTTGCGCGTGGTTGTGCAGCGCGACGTTGATGCCGTATTCGTCGCAGAACTTCTCGATGAGATCCAAGGCCTCGAGCTTCGGTTCGGAGAGAAACGTCTCGACGCCCATCTTGCGGCCAAACTCGAAAATGCGGCGACACCCCGCCTCGTCATTCGGGATGTTCTGGATGAAAAACGTGAGGAGGCGCAGCCCGTGCGCTTCCAGCTTCAGGCGGATTTCGCGCAGCTCGTCGTCGTTGAGCGAAGGGTCGAAATTTTTCGGAATCTCTTTGCTGACCTTCTGGAAATTCAAACCGCCGATGTAGGGCAGGCCGAGTTGCGCGGTCTTCTCGATGGTCTCGAAGAACGTGAATTTGTGAAACGTGTAGGCTTCGATGCCGAGTTTCCAGCCGAGTTTCTCCTGGGCGCGGACGGCGGGCGTCAGCTTCGCACTGGGCGTCGTTGGCGCGGGCAGATCGCCGAGCGCAAACTGAATCGCGCCGAGATAGAACCGGAGCATTTTGGGATCCCAAAAGACGCTCGGCGAGTGGCCGATGGTGGAATAGAAAACGCGGCCGAGCCCATAGTGGCGCACCCAGGCGAGCGCATAGTCGTTGTCGTCGCGGATGAGGCCGGGGCGCGCAGGGCCGGCGTTCATGTCGGTCTTCGCTGTGTCGATGCTGAGGAGGACGCGCACCCGCTCGCGCGAATACGGCGCCTTGAAGCGGAAGAACTCGTTGGCGTAGTCGAAATCCTTCCCACCGAAGACGCGGTTCAACGGATGCGCGGCGTCGTCGAGTTTGATCGTGATGGGCTCATCGGCGGCTTTGTGGATGACGCCGCGCGCCCCAATCATGCTGGCGAATTCGGGCCAGTCTTCGACCGCGCCGGGCCACCGTGAGAACGCAGCCGAGGTGCCGTGCACGCCCAGCAGGCCGCCGCCGCCGGTGACAAATTCGAGCAGGTTGCGGCGGAGGGTCGGGTCGCTGAAAGGATTGCCGACGGTGTTGTTGAAAAACACGGCGTCGAATTTGCGGAGCGAGTCGCGCTCGAAGACTGCGGGGTCGTGACTGACGACCGTCTCGAACGCGCCGGTCTTCTGGCCCATGAGGGTGAACGCCTCGTTGGCGTGGGCGATCGAGGCGTGGCCGGGGTAGCCCACGTTCAGGGTGAAGATCAACAGACGGCGCGGCTTGGCGGGGCGGACGATGGCCTCCGTCGGGACGGCATGCGCGATGCGGGCGCGCTCGTCGGCGTTCGCGACGAAGGGCTCGGCGGCGACGGCGGGAAAGGTCAGCGCGATGAGCGATGCGGCGCGAAGAAATGACGTTCTCATGGTAAGTGTATCGCGGTTGCTCATACGCGCCACGGCGAACGCATCGCGCGCGCGCGCAGACGATCGGCAGCGGGGTTGCCGATGAAGTTTTCTTGCGCGGGATCCCAACGCAGCGACTGGCCGGTCCAGCAGGCGATGTTCACGAGGTGGGCGAGGCTGGCGGCCCGGTGACCGATCTCTTCGTCGGCGCTCGGAGATTTGCGCGTGCGGAGGCACTCGAGCCAGTTGGCGTGGTGATTGTTCGAGCCGGTGCTGAACTCGCGCCGCGGTTTGAAATTCATCTCCTCGAAGAGCGAGTCGGGTCCGCCCTCGATCCGCCCGCCGGTCGACATCGACGTGAGCCAGCCACGCTCACCGACGAAGACGGCACCGAACGCGCCCGCGAGCCGTGCGTCG
>JANPIT010000076.1:0-2959 GCA_031425115.1 Opitutaceae bacterium
TGAGACCGCCGCGTTGCCGGACCAGTTGTCGTTGCTCGCGATCGACGTGTCGCCGCTGAAAAGCGCCAGTCGCGGATCCGCCATGGTGTCCGTGACGCCAAGGGCGCCCAGGCCAGGCCCAACAGCG
Organism: Opitutaceae bacterium; assembly: GCA_031425115.1. Taxonomy (GTDB): domain Bacteria; phylum Verrucomicrobiota; class Verrucomicrobiia; order Opitutales; family Opitutaceae; genus ER46. The sequence goes on from JANPIT010000076.1 coordinate 128, forward strand.
CGGAGGAGGACGGGCTTGGCTCCGCCCTGCATGGTGAACCCGACCGTGAGAACCTGATTGGCGGCGAGGGTCGTGAGGACGGACAGGTTGCTCAAGCGGCTGGTCAGTCCTTCAGGAGCAGCGTTTACGGTGAGCAGTGCCGCTATGCTCGTAATGGAGCCTTGCCCACTGGCGATGCGAACCGTGTAGCTCCCGGCGTCGACGCCCGTGACGGCGGCACGCGTATAATTGGCCGCAGTGGCTCCGGCAATCGCGACGCCGTCACGGAACCACTGATACGTTAGTGGATCGGGGCCGCTGGCGTTGACCGCGAGGGTGGCTGACGAACCGGCCGTAGCGGTCACCGGGCTGGGCTGAGTAGTGATCGCGAGAGGCGCGATGGTGGGTTGGGTGGGCGTAGTCGGAGTAGTCGGGGTCGTCGCGGCCGCGCGCACGGAGTCGATGGCGCGCTGCAAATCGGCGATGGGCGCCTGGGTGGTGCCGTAGCCGAGCTGGCTGAAGACGAGTTCCCACTGCCGATGGCTGGTCGAGCCGGCGACGCCGTTGATCACCGCGAAGATGGGCTGGCCGCCGGATTGAAACCGGTTCGCGAGCGCGCGATTGAAATCGTTAAGCACGAGACCGAGCTTGTAGGCGTTGGCGAACTGCTGCGTCTCCGCCTCCTGGCCCGACTGGAGGTTCAGCGAGACGTGCATGACGGGGAGACCGGCGGCGTTGCCGCCGCGTGCCGCGTAGTAGCGCACGATGCCCGGCTCGATCTGCGCGGCAGCCGCCTGGCAAAAGGGGCACCACCACGCGAACCATTCGAGCAGCACGACCTTGCCGGCGAAATCGGCGAGGCTCACGGCGCGGCCCGTCGCGCGATCGGTGAGCGTGAAGTTGGCGACGGTGTCACCGACGGCGTAGCGAGTTTGCGCGGCGGCGTGCGGCGCGGCGAGCATCGCGGCAAGCGCGAGGAAGCAGGGGGCGAAAATTTTCATGGCGAGAAGCGAGGGTTTGAAAAGGGTTCAGAAGCGCGCCGAGAGCGCGGCCTGCAGCGACAGCCAGTGGCGGTCGCGGTAGAGGTTGCGGAAAAAATCCGTGTTCGGATTGGTCGGCGCGTGTTCGGTGAAGAGTCGCGTGGCCGCGACGCGCCACGACCAGCGTTCGCCGTCGCGGCGCAGACCAACGCCGAGCGTGCGCGAGCGGAGCGCGGGCGCGGCGCTGCTGAAAAGCAGCGCGTTCTCGATTTCTCCAGTGTCGCGGTAGAGCCGGCCTTCGACGTAACCGGAGAGGCCCGCGGCCAGTTCGCGCTCGAGCGCGAGGCCGCCGAAGTGCGAGGTGAACGTCGGCCGCTCGCGCGCGCCCCCGAGGTGGGCGCGCACGATCCACGCTTCGCCGAGCGCGGCGCGCACCTCGGCTTCGCCGCCGACGCGTCGCTCACGACCGGAGGTGTCGGCGAGGCGCAGCTCGAGGCGCGACCGCACCCGGCGTGAAAGGACGTTTTCGAAGGAAAGCGAGGCCGAGGCGGTGGCGAGCGTGTCGCTGCCGCGACGCAGCCCGTCGAAATCAATCTCGTAGCCGGGCGCCACGCGGTCCTGCGCGTAGCCGGCCGTGAGCTGCGCGAAGGCGCTGCCCTTGACGTATTCCCAGCGCGTGCCGAGCGAGGCGTCGCGGCCGACGGGCGAGGCCTCGCGAAAAGCGCCGATTCCGGGCGTGCCGGCGAGCGGGGCGTATTGTTGGCGGTAATACTCGTCGAGCCACGCGCTGCGATAGCTCGTGTAGCCCCGGTAGCCCCCGAGACCGGCGAGCGCGGTGACCGCTCCGCCGGCGATGCGGTGCTGGCCGGCCACGCGGAGCGCGGTATTGCTTTCGCGGCGGGTGAGAGCCTGACCACGGAAATCGAACGGCGCTGGCTCATAGTCGAACTCGACTGCGCTCTGCGCGGCGGTGAACGTGAACTCAGTGTGGCCGCGCGTGAGGCGGGCGGAGGCCGCCGCGCGAGCGAGCGCGACGTCGTCGGCGCGGATCGACTCCACGGAGAGTTCCGCCGTGGTGCCGGAGTCCGCGCATAGTGCGGCGAGCGGCAGCGCGGCGGCGAGAGCGAGGAGACGAGGGAGCGTCTTCATCGGCACGACGAGCAGCCCACCGACTGCGCACCTCCGGCAGTGGCGCGCCCCGGCTCGATTTGCCCGAGCGAGGCGGGTTGCGCGGCGAGCACCGCGGACTCGGAAAAAATTATCCCCGGCTTCGCCACGAGCCGCTGCTCCCAGACCGGCACCTGCACGCAACCGGCGACCCAGGGAAGGGAGAGTGCGACGAAGAGGAGCGGGACACGACGGGGCATTTCCCATGAGAGGCGCACGAGGGTAGAACTATTCCATGTTCGTCGCGCGATTAACGAGGCGCTGGAACTCAGAAGCACGACCGGAGCGGGTTTTGGAATGATCAGAACACAGTGCGCCTGAGGTCGGCGAAGCGGGCTTCGACGGTTCCGTGCGAGTTGGGCAAGACAATCGTCGCATCGTGAAATCGAGTTCGCCGGTTAAAGGAGGAACAGGCCGCGCTGCGGCATTTTTTGCCACTGCGGAGAATTATTCCCGTGAATAACACGCAACATTACTTGCGCGGATGAAATAAATCAGCGGGCCACGGTTCTAGCATGCTCCACTCACTCAAATCGTCCCATCATGAATTCAACTCCTGATCTGCAGTTCATCAAAGAAACGTTTCCCGAGCCCGTCATGCCTGCCTGCTCGGTCCACAAACTTCTCCGTGGCCAGAAGGCACTCGTCACCGGTGCGAGCTCCGGCATCGGCAAGGCCGTCGCGATCGCGCTCGGCCACGCCGGAG
>JANPIT010000077.1:0-6771 GCA_031425115.1 Opitutaceae bacterium
AGTTCGCCGGCCACTGGCTGGATTTCCGCCGGTTTGAGGAGCACAACGCCGTCGATCGCGAGCGGTTTCCCAGTTTCGATCCGGAGTTGCGCACCGCGATGTTCGAAGAGCCCCTGCGCTTCTTCGTCGCCCTCGTCCGCGAGCAGCGACCGGTCCTCGAATTTCTCTACGGTGACTACACCTTCGTGAACACGCCGCTCGCGCGGCACTACGGCATGCCCGTGCCGACCGCGCCGGATGCAGATGGCTGGATGCGGGTGGATCGCGCGGGGACCTTCGACCGCGGCGGGTTCCTGCCCATGGCGGTGTTTCTCACGTCCAATTCCCCCGGCCTGCGCACCAGTCCCGTGAAACGCGGCTACTGGGTCGTCCGCCGCATGCTCGGCGAGCGCATTCCGCCGCCGCCTGCGACGGTGCCCGATCTGCCGAGCGATGAGAAGAGTCTCGGCGATCTCACGCTGCGCGACCTCCTCGCCAAGCACCGCGAAGACAAGTCGTGTGCGAGCTGCCACGACCGCTTCGATGCCTTTGGCCTCGTGTTCGAGGGCTTTGGGCCGGTGGGCGAACGACGCACGCAGGACTTTGGTGGGCGCCCCGTCGACACGCGCGCGGAGTTTCCCGGCGGCCGGGCCGGCACCGGCCTCGCCGGCCTGCGCGACTATGTGCGCGCGCAACGCGAAGACGATTTCGTCGACAACCTTTGCCGCAAGCTCCTCGCCTACGCGCTCGGTCGCACGCTGCTTCTTTCCGACGACTCACTCGTCGCTGCCATGAAGTCGAACCTCGCTGCTCACGGGCACCGCTTCACGCCGCTCGTCGAGACGATCGTGACCAGCCCGCAATTCCGCCTGAAACGCGCGCCGGCGCCGCTGACTAAAACCGCGTCCGCCCTCCCCTAATCGCCATGCACCCCGATCACGATCACGCCCCGGACGAACACGGCTCACTCGCGGCCCGCCCTCTTCGGCCGTTTCTCCCGCCGCGGCATTTCGACGCCATGACGCGCCGGCGTTTCCTGCGCGGCACCGGTGTGCTGATGGCGCTGCCGTTTCTCGATTCCCTGCCCCTGCTCGCCGCCGAAGCCACCGCCGCACCCGCTGCTACTCCGCCGCGCAAATACCCGCAGCGCTTCGCCGCGGTGTTCATGGGCAATGGCATCAACAGCAAGCACTGGTGGGCCAGGGGCGAGGGCGCGGCGATGGAGTTCGGGCGCACGCTCGAGCCGCTCGCGCCTTATCGAAAAAAACTCAACGTCATCAGCGGCCTGTTCAACAAGCCGGCCGTCGGCGTCGGTATCCACCCGGGCCAGACAGGAAATATCCTCTCCGGCATGCCGCTCATGAAAGGCGCCGTGCTCCGCGGCGGGATCAGCATGGATCAGGTCCTCGCGAACAGCGTTGGACAGGAAACCATGCAGCCCAGCCTGATCCTCGGCTGCGAACAGCCCATCACCGGCTACCACGAGACGAATTTCTCGATGGCCTACAGCTCGCACATTTCATGGCAGAGCGCCGACTCGCCTGTGCCCATGGAGGTCTATCCCTCGCTCGCCTTCGACAGCCTTTTCGAGAACCGCGGCAACAAGCGCACCCAAAGTATTCTCGACCGCGTGAAGGACGACGCCGCCAGCCTCGGTCGCAAAATCAGCTCGGAGGATAACCGAAAGCTCGACGAATACCTCACGAGTGTCCGCGAGGTCGAAAAGCGCGTCGACCGCATGCGCACCGATCAGGCCAAGGCCGAGGAAAACGCGAAGGACCGCGGCCGGCCCCTCGTGGCGATGAACCGACCCGACAACGGGCTGCCCGAGGACATCCGCGATCACATGCGGCTGATGTGCGACATCGTCGCGCTCGCGTTCCAGACCGACAAGAGCCGGATCGCAACGCTCGTGCTCTGCCGCGATCTGTCGGGGCTTTTCTACCCGTTTCTCGACGTGCGTAAGGCACACCACTCGGCCTCACACGACGATCTGTCGGACGATTACGAAAAGATCGCCCGCTACTACGTGAGCAATCTCGCGTATCTCGCCTCGCGCCTCGACGCCATGCCCGAGGGCGACGGCACTGTGCTGGACAACTCCTGCCTGCTCTACCTCTCGAACATGTGGTCCGGTTCCAAGCACGACAACACGAAGCTGCCGCTCCTCACGCTGGGCGGCCTCGGCGGCACACTCCAGACCGGCCGCGTGCTCGATTACACCGGGGCCGGCGACGAGAACCGGAAGCTCTGCGGCCTGCACCTCTCGATCATGGACCGCATGGGCGTAAAATTACCGCGCTTCGGCGATGCCGAGGCGCGGCTGGCGATCTAATACCAACGGCTGCTGATTTTTTGACTTCGGTGCGGCTGGAAAGGTAGGGCCGCGACCTCCGGGCGCGCCTCACATGGCGCGACCATCTAACCAGTCGCGCCCGGAGGTCGCGACGCTACCCGGGAAAGTCCAAATCTTACGAGCCATCGATCTAATGAGACTCTGAAAAGTCTAATCTGGAAATCAGGGACTCAGGAAAAGGCACAGCAACCGACATAATGCAGGCGTTCATTCCTGCTTCTTCCTGATTTCCTGAGTTCCAGATTTGTCCCCCCGTTTTTCGGAGGTCGTAAGCTCGGTCGCGGTGCGCCTTACGGCAGCACGCGCACCTTGATGTTCCGATACAGCACTGTGCTGTCGGGATCGTGGCCCTGCAGCGCGAAGGTGCCGTGCGAGAGAAAGCGCCCCTTCATATTGGCGGGCGGCGCCGGTGGCGTGGGCTCGGTGAAGTCGACGATCTGCTTTCCGTTTACCAGGGTCTGGATGCGTTTGCCCTCTACCTTGATGACCATCGTATACCACTCGCCGTCTTTCGCCGGCGCCTCGAGGTTGTCTTTGATGGAATATAGGCCGGCGCCCTTCTTCACGTCGGTGTGAGTGTTGTTCACCTGGACCTCGTAGCCCTTGTCGGGCCAGCCCGTCTCTTGGTATTGCGTGTGGATATACACGCCCGAGTTCGCTTTCTGCAGCGTGCAGATATCAAGGGAGAGTTCGAAGTTCGTGAAGTCATGATTCGCGACCGGCCCGGTGTAGAACAGATGCGAACGCTTCCCGTAGACAACGAGCAGGCCGTTGTGCACGGCGAACGTTCCGGGGCTCTCGCTGGCCTTCCAGCCATCGAGCGATTTGCCGTCGAAAAGAAGCTGCCAACCGGCGGCTTTCTCGGCGTCCGTGAGCACGTTGCGTGCAGGGACAGTCTTGGCCGACGGCGGAACGGCGGCATGGCCGCTCGCGAGCGTAAGTGCGAGGGTGAGGAGGACGAGGGTGCGTTTCATAGGGGAAAGAAAGAGAGGTGGATCACAATCACAATGGCGGCGTGGTGCCACCGCCGATGGGCGGACGCGTCACGCGCTTGGGTTTATCCTTCCACGTTTGATGCAAAACCGCGTAGCCGGCGAGACCGATCAGGAAGCCAAGCGCGACGGCCCCGAGATAAAGCGAGGTGACCGCATCGCCCGTCAGCAAGTGTTTCGAACCGCGCGAGATCTCGTGCCAGACGTCCTTCGGTGGGACGCCGCGCATCACCTGGCCCACGAAGTAGCAAGTCGGCAAGTGCACCGGTGCGGTGAGCGGCGTGGAGAGAAATTGCAGCGCAATGCACAGCAACAAGTTTCCCCGCACCACCAGCGCACCGATGATCGCGAAGATCGTCTGGCCCGGCAGAAACGGGATGATCGTGATCGGAAAACCCACGAGCCACGCCCGAGCAAGCGAGTTACGCGTCGGCAGCCAGAGTTCCTTCGCGAGGATCCGATCGCCGAACCAGCCGTGCAGGCGCCCGCCGCGCATCTTGCTGCGCGAAAGCTTCTGCTTGTGCATCCACCGCAAAACCCAGAGGGGCAGGCGCATGGTTAGTCGCAGCAGACGGTCATCAACGGCAACGCGCGCGAACGCCGGGGCTTACAGCGATACGCCTGCAACGCCAAGGCAACCGGGGCTGGGGGGTTAACATCTTTGGTGATAAAGGGAGTGAACTGCTGCGAGTCAACTGGCAGCACGCAGTCCGTGCTCGGGTCGCATATCTCTTCCCTTTCCCTGCCTTCGAGCCGTCCCCCCCGGCTTCCTGATTTCCGCTGACGGTCCGGGCAGAATCTCAGATTGAAAAAACGGTTTGCGCCGCACCGCTAAGTAACTCGATAGTTCATCACCGACCCCTCGGCCCCCCCCATTCTCATGCGCCTCCGCACTCTGCTCGCCTCGTTCACGCTCCTCGGCTGTGCCTTCGCGGCCGAGCCGCCCGCTGGTTTCACCGCGCTTTTCAATAGCAAGGATCTCACCGGCTGGCGCGGTGGCGATACCTTCGATCATCGCGCACTGCTCGAGTTGTCCGAGAGCGATCGCGCCGCGAAAATCGCGGAGTGGACAAAAAGCATGTCCGAGTTGAAGGACGGCAAGCCGCACTGGCGCGCTGAGGGTGGCGTCCTGGTGAACGACGGCGAGGGCCGCTACGCCACGACCGAACGCGACTACGGCGACTTCGAACTGCGCCTCGACTACAAGATCGCGAAAGGTGCCGACTCCGGCGTCTACCTCCGCGGCGTGCCGCAGGTGCAAATCTGGGATACTGCAATTCCGGATACGAAAGACATCGGCTACGCCAAAGGCTCCGGCGGCCTTTGGAATAACACGAAGGGCACGCCCGGCCGTGAGCCGCTCGTCAAGGCCGACAACCCCGTGGGCGAGTGGAACTCGCTGCGCGTCGTGATGGTGGGCAGCCGCGTCAGCGTGTGGCTCAACACCAAACTCGTCGTCGATCACGCCGTCCTGGAAAACTATTACGACAAGGCCGCGAAGCCCGCGCTCAAACCCGAACAGCGCCGCCCGATCCCCGCCAAGGGACCGATCCAGCTCCAGACGCACGGCGGCGCGACGCACTGGCGGAATATCTTCCTCCGCGAAATCGGTCCGGCCGAGGCGAACAAACTACTCGCCGGCAAGAACCATCAAGACTTCACCTCCATTTTCAACGGCAGGGATCTCGACGGCTGGCGCATCGAGGAGAAAGCCGCTGGAGTTCGCGGCGCCGAATCCAAAGGAGCCTACAGCGCGCCCGCCGTGAAATCACCCGAAGACGTCGTTGAAGTGAAAGGCGGGTCGCTCGTTTGGCGCGCGGGCCGCAGCGGCACGCCGTATTGGCACAAGGAGCTCGGCGATTTCCAGGTGCGCTTGCTGTTCAAGATTCCGCCGGGCGGAAACAACGGCCTCGCCATCCGCTACCCGGGCACGGGCAACGCCGCCTACGACGGCATGACCGAACTCCAGATCATCGACGAAAACTACTACGCCAACCGCAAGCAGCCCGAGAAGAAACTCGATCCGCGCCAGCAGCACGGCTCGGTCTATGGCATGGTGCCGGGCATCACTGGCTACCAGCGTCCACTCGGCGAATGGAATTTCCAGGAAGTCACGGTCAAGGGCTCGACCATCAAGGTGGAGCTCAACGGAACGGTCATCCTCGACGCCGACCTAAGCAAAGTCGACATGGCCACCGTCGCGGACAAGAAGGCCCACCCCGGAAAAGACCGTCCGCGCGGTTACTTCGGCCTCGCCGGCCACAACGATCCCGTCGAATTCCGGACCATCGCGATCAAGGAGCTCTAAGCCGCGTCATGTATCGCCGCCAATTCCTGAAATCGTCCGCCGCCCTCGCCGCGCTCGCGCCGCTCGGTCTGGGCGCCGCCGACGCGCCGAAGAAAGCGAAAGCGCGCCCGAACCGCGACGTCACGGAGCTGCCGCCGTTCAAGCCATCGCGCACTACCCCGCGCCCGAACAAGAAGGGCCTGATGTTCTCCACGTTCCCGCGCGGCGCCGCCACGCAGGCGCTGAGCCTGAAGGAAAAATTCCAGATGCTCAAAACCGCCGGGTTCCACGGCGTCGAGGTCTCCAGCGGGCAGAATAACGCCGAGGTGCTCGCGGCGCGCGATGCCGCCGGGCTCGAGATTCCGAGCGTGCTGATGGCCTCGCACTGGACGCATCCGCTCTCGGACCCGAATCCCTCCACCCGCGAGGTCAGCGTCAACAATCTCAAGATCGCCTTGCGCGATGCGAAGGCCTACGGCGCCATGTCCGTGCTGCTCGTGCCCGCGGTCGTCACCAAACAGGTCTCGTATTCCGACGCCTTCCAACGCTCAACGGACGAAATCAAAAAATGCATTCCGCTCGCCGAGGAGCTGGGCGTGGCCATCGCGATCGAAAACGTCTGGAACGCCTTTCTGCTCAGCCCGCTCGAGGCCGCGTCCTATTGCGACTCGTTCAAGTCGCCGATGGTGAAGTGGCACTTTGACGTCGGTAATGTCGTCAACACCGGCTGGCCCGAGCAATGGGCGCGCGTCCTCGGCCCGCGCATCGCCGCCGTGCACGTGAAGGAATTCAGCCGCAAGCTGCGCGACGAAACCGGCCCGCGCACCGGCTTCAACGTCGACCTCTTCACGGGCGACAGCGACTGGCCTGCCGTCATGAAGGCCTTCGACGAGATCAACTATACCGGCTGGCTTATCACCGAACAGGGCTCGCCGCGCGATCTCCCGCCGCAGGAATTCCTCAACCACCTCTCGCAGAAACTCGACCAGATCCCTGTCGCTTAAACCCCTTCTCATCGCGCCGACTCATTTTCAACGCATTCAAACTATGAATACCCCCGTCCCTCCCATTTCATCCGCGCCCACCACCCGGCGCGACTTCGTCAAATCCTCCACAACGCTCGCCGCTGGCGCGGCGCTCGCCGCCACCACGCCACG
>JANPIT010000078.1:0-2897 GCA_031425115.1 Opitutaceae bacterium
CCGGCGTCGCCTTGCCCGGCGATCGCGTGCACGCCCGGGAATTCACCGGTCGCAAGGGGCGCCGCCCTGGCGAGAAAATCGGCGGCGTCATCCGCGTGCTCGAACGCGGGCGCGACACCATCGTGGGCGAATTGCGCACGGGCCGCCGCGGCTTCGTGGTGCAGCCCGACGATCCGCGTTTCAGCTATGAGATCCAAGTCAGCGATCCGGCGAAAAGCGGCGTCACGCCCACGCCCAAACCCGGCGACAAGGTCGTCATCACGCTCGGTGAATGGACGCGCCGCGAGCAGCCGCTCACCGGCACCATCACGTCCCGCCTCGGCCGCACGTTTGAGCCACGCGCGGAACTGCTCGGAATCTTTCTCAAATACGACCTCGCCACGCAGTTTCCTGAGCAGGTCGAGCGCGAAGCCGCCGCCATTCCCAATACCGTGCAACCCCGCGAGCTCGCGGGTCGCGAGGACTACCGCGACAAAAACGTCTTCACCATCGACCCCGACGACGCGAAGGACTTTGACGACGCGCTCTCCTATGAGGTGCTGGGCCAGGGTGAGGTGCGCATCGGTATCCACATTGCGGATGTGTCGACTTACGTGCGGCCCGGCACCGCACTCGATCAAGAGGCGCAGCGCCGGGGCAACTCGACTTACCTCGTAGGCGTCGTCGTCCCGATGCTCCCCGAAAAGCTTTCGAACGGCCTGTGCTCGCTCGTCGAGGCCCAGGACCGGCTCTGCAAAGCCGTCTTCCTTACCTTTGATCGCAAAAATCGGCTGAAGGAGACGACCTACGCGAATACCGTGATTCGTTCCCGGAAGCGCCTCACCTACAAGCAGGCCTACGCGTTCATGTTCGAGGACGATCTTGCCCGCATCCGCGCGCTGCCGTTACCGCCGAAGCACCAGACCGGCTCCACCGGCCGCGCGTTGCGGGAACTCAGCGACGCCGAATTGCGCGATCTGCAAACCTGGATCCGCGCCCTCTGGAAAATCGCGCACCAACTTCGCCGCGACCGCATGACACATGGCAGCCTCGATCTCGACATGCCCGAGACGAAAATCTTCGTCGACGAGAAGGGTTACGCTGATCGGCTCGAGCGCATCGAGCACGACGAGAGTCATCAACTGATCGAGGAGTTCATGCTCGCCGCGAACGAAGCGGTTGCCCGTCTCACCCGGTCGCACAAGCTGCCGTCGCTCTATCGCGTGCACGATGATCCCGATGCGGAAAAGCTCAACGAACTGCGCGAACTGCTGACCACCTTCGACATCAAGGTCAGCGATCTCTCCCGGCGCGAAGAGCTGGTCCGTCTCCTCGAGCTCCTTCGCACCCATCCGCAGGGCTACACCCTGCGCACTCAGTTGCTCCGCAGCCTGAAGAAGGCCGTGTATCGACATACTCCGGACGGACACTTCGGCCTGCATAAAAAAGACTACACTCACTTCACCTCTCCCATTCGCCGTTACTCGGACTTGGTGGTGCACCGCGTCTTCGATGCCTACCTCGCCAAACACGGCGGCCACTCCGGCGCGAGCGGCGGCGGCGCGAAATACGATCTCCCGAAAGTCACGCAGCTTGGCGAACACCTCAGCCTCACCGAGGTGAACAGCGCGGAGGCGGAACGCGACAGCGTGAAAGTGAAGCTCCTCGAGTTCTTCGAGCGCGAGCTGGACAAGACGCCGCGCACCAAATTCCCCGCCGTCATCACCGACGTGCGCGCGAACGGCTTCTTCATCGAACTCGTTGAATCGATGACCTTCGGCTTCGTCGCCAGCCAGGAGTTGCGCGACGACTATTACACGCTGAACACCGCCGGCACCGCGCTGGTGGGCCGGAAAAAGAAACGCCGCTTCGAGCTGAACGGCCGGCTCGACGTCGTCGTCGAAAAGGTCGACCGCTACAAGCGGCTGATCGATTTCTCGCCGGTCTAATCAAACCGCAGTTTTCGCCCCGCGTTTGCCAAAGCGCCGATTCTCGCTCGGTTGCGGGCCTCTCCTTGTGCCGATGAACCACTACGATTTCCCGCAGAAGTTCCGCAACCTCTACGAGACCGCCGTCGCGCGCTTTGCCACGGGCACGCGCGGCGCAGATACCTTTTGCACCACGGAGGAGACGGCATTTCTCACGGCCAACGGCCTCACCGCGCAGAACATTTACGACTACGCCGAGGATCACCATGGTTATGATGGCGAGCCAGGCTTGGCCAACGCCCTCGCGATCGAGCTGGTGCGTCGTGATTTTTTCCTGAACGCGCAAGACGGTCGCCGTTCCGATGTCGTAATCGATCAGGACAAGCTGCCGCCGAAGACCGACGCCGTGCGCGGCATCGCGTGGCTCCCCCGTCTCATCCCCAAGGCGCGCGCCAAGCTCCGCGGCGAGTTACCGCCGACGTTGATGTTTTGCTGCGGTGGCGACCGTCGCTTCTTCAAGGAGCACCACATTCTTCCTGCCGAATTCCTCGCTCAGGTGTGGCGGCATGAGAAGGACCCCAGTGCGGTCGTCGAATGGGTCGCCCGGCGCAAAGCCGCCAAGTAATCGGCTATCGCCAGGCTGTTAGAGCGCAGCGGCACCGCGCGGTCGACCCGCGAGCGGTTCGACCGCGCGACGTATACTCATCTGCGTATCCACAAGATGGATCCATGGATCCGAACCCGCTTTTCCATGGCTTACCGCGCTTCACCCACCGTCCGCTACCTTACAGACCCCATACAGCAAGAGTTAACGGCCTGCTATTGTGCAGGGGTGGATCGTCCGGTGGTCAGGGTTAGCGCGCTCCATGTGAATCATGGAAATCCTACTTTAATCAGCGCGCCAGCCCACGGCTCTACGTCGTGGTAATCCAACGTAAGCGGCCAACGTCCGCAGCCGACCCCTCCCCTCACCCGTCCTCTGCGCACCAC
>JANPIT010000079.1:0-15495 GCA_031425115.1 Opitutaceae bacterium
GGCCAAGGCCCACGCGGCAAAAGCGTTTACCAAGTAAGCGTCCCCCGCGGTTCGACCCGCAACGAACCTTTAACCCCGCCCGCCTCTGGCGCGCGGGGTTTGTTTTTGCGTCAGGCCGGTTGGGGAAAAACGACGCGCACCTGCAGGCCTTGGCCGGGCTGCGATTCGAGCTGAAAGGTCCCTCCCAGTTCCCGCGCGCGCGCGGCCAGATTGGCGAGACCGTGGCCCCGCTCGCCGGGCACGAGCGGATCAAGGCCCGCCCCATCATCGGTAATTTGGAGGACGGCGCCTTCTGCTTCGGCCCGCAGGCTGATTTGCAATTCCCGGGCCTCACTGTGACGCACGCAGTTGCTGATCGCCTCTCGCACGATTTGCAGGAGGTGCAATCGCTCGCTGCCCCGGAGCTTTGCGGCGAGGGGTTCATCGAGATCGAGCGCGCACGCCAACGGGCGCACGCCTTGCATGAGCGCGACGATCGACTGCACGGCATCGCGGAACGATCGCTGGGTGGCGGGCTCCGGTTCGAGACCGGCGATAAAGGAACGCAGATCGCGAATGGTGGTGTTGAGCTCCGCATGCGTGTCGTCGAGGATGCGCTCGGCTTGAGCCGGATCGCGCCGCAGCAACGTGCGGGCGCCGGTCAGATTCATGCCGGCTGCATACACCGTTTGAATCACGCCGTCGTGGAGCTCGCGTCCGAGTCGCCCGCGCTCGTTCAACATCGATTCCAGCGCGGCGCGTTGGTCGAACGAACTCCGCACGAGTTGCGCCACGCGGCCCAGCTCATCGCGTTGGGCCGCGAGTGCGAGAATCGGTCCCGGCTGCGCCTGCGTCAGGCTTTCTCCGATGGCGCGAAGAGGGCGTAAGACCCACCGATGGAGAAAAATCAGAGCGACGAGCCCGCCGACGACGCACGTGAGAACGAAGAGCCAGAACTGAGTGCGGTGATGCCGTCCTGCGATTTCCAGTTCGAGCGAGCGAATCGTGTAGACGAGATCTGCCACGGATTGGCCATCGGCGCCGGGCAGGGCGCGACGTAGGCTCACCTGGGTCGGGCCCGTGGCTGGCAGCGGCGCCCCGGGTGGCGCGAGCGTGACTTCGCACTGCAGGAGATTTCCCAGCAACGTGAGATGCGCGGCATCCCAGGTGCGTTCCGCGAGCAGCCAGCCACGCGGGGTCGTCTCGTGTTTCGCGTCGTCCGAAGGTTGCACGGGCGCGAGCCACAATTCCGCGAGGCGGCCGGGATATTGCACATACACGGCGCGCGCTTCTGCCGCTTGCAGCAAGGGGCGCAGCGCAGCGGCCGTCAGAGGCAGTGGGGGACGCGGCGCACCGTTTTCACCACTTGTCGCATACACGAGCGAACCATCCGCGCGCAGCACCCAGGCGGCGCTCACCTTGAAATTCTCCAGCGACGCATCGAGATTGATTGCGGCCCACTGCCGTCGCGGTTGTTGGACGAATTGCACCATGTCATCCCATTGCGCGTAGTCCTGGGCAAAATCGCGCACCGACTGGCCAAGCAAATCGATCACGTGGCCGAGCATCGCGGCACGCTCGCGGGTCTCCGATTCCAGCAAATCCGCCATCGACTGACGCTGAGTGCGCTGAATGAGGAGCAGCGCCGCGGCGGCAAAGCTGAAGATGGCAAGGACCAGGAGCGCAAACTTGAGGCCCAGAGTAGCGCGGGAGGAAGTCGGGCGCGACGGGGGAGGCATCGCGCCAACTTCGGCCGCGGCGCGTCGGCGGCAATGGCAAAAACCGCCTGGCTTCAGCTAGGCGCGCTTGCGCGAGCGAGAAGGCCGCTTTCATGCTTTCGGCCCATGCCGTCTCCCGCCACCCGCCTCCGCCGCCACTTTGTGGACTGGGCGCAGCCGTGGTTGCCGCAGGCTGCGGCGTGGCTGGCTCGCGATTGGGACGGCGCCGGAGCGCTCGATCTGTCGGACGTGCTTGCGATCGTGCCGACGCGGCAGGCGGGCCGTCGGCTGCGCGAGGCGCTCGCGGAACATGCCGCGGCGCGGGGTGCCGCGGTTTTCCCGCCGCGCACCCAAACTCCGGATACGCTGCTGGCCGGCGCCGATGGGCCCGGGGTGGCGTCGCGCTTGGAGGCGCTTTTGGCGTGGGTGGATGTGCTGCAAACCGTGGATCTCGCGGAGATCGCGGTGGTGTTCCCGGTCGCGCCGCCGGCGCGAGATTTCGCGTGGGCCTGGCGCCTGGCGGAGGGTTTTTTCCGGCTGCAGACGCAGCTGACCGAGGGCGGACTGGCATTTGCGGACGTGGTGTTGAAAGCGGGAGACGGATTCGAGGAAGCGGAGCGGTGGCGGCAGCTGGCGTGGTTGGAGCAGCTCCAAGTGGAACGACTCGCGGCGGTGGCACGGCGGGAGCCGCATGCGGCGCGACGCGAGTTTGCGGGGTCGCCGGTGCCTCCGCGCGGTTTCCACCGTGTCGTGGTCCTCGGCGCGCCGGATCCGCTGCCGCTCGCGATTGAGCTGCTGCAGGGTTGGGCGGAGTCGTTGCCGGTGGACGTGATCGTGTTTGCACCGGAATCTGAAAACGACGCGTTCGACGTCACCGGCCGGCCCCTGGCGAGCGCGTGGGAACGGCGCGAGTTGATGTTGCCGGATTTCGAGCAGCGGGTGCACGGGTGCGCCGATCCGTCGGCGGAAGCGGAGCGCGCGGCGGCGGTCGCGGGACATTATGGGGCGGCGGCCGATGGGCTGTTGGCGTTTGGGGTAGCCGATTCGGAAGTGCTGCCGCTGTTGGAGAACGAGCTGCGGCGGGCGGGTCACGCGAGCTACAATCCCGAGGGCCGCTTGCAGCGCAGCGAACGGCTGCATGCGCTGGTGGCCGCGCTCGCGGAATTCGCGCGTGCTCCGACCTATGATGCCGTCGCGGCTTTGGCGCGGTGCCCGGATTTTCTCGAAGGACTTGCCGCGCGATTCGGCGGGAATTTTTCGGCGGCGACATTTTTGGAGGAGCTGGATGACGCGCGCGCGCGACATCTCCCGGCGGATCTCGAGGGTTTGCGCGCGTGCGCCGGGCCGCGCCGCTCCGAGCTGGGGCGAGCACTCGCGTTACTCGACGAGCTTCACGCCGCTCTGGCTGGCGCGGCGTTTCCCACGAGTGCGCTCGCAGCGTTGACCCTCCTTTACGGCGCGAGGCGGTTCGATGTGAACCAGGCGGAGGAGGCGCGCGCTGCGGACGCGCTGATCGCGTGGCGCGAGACGGTTCGCACCTGTGCGAAGGCCGCGGACCTTTTCCCCGGGGTCAAAGCCAGCGATTGGTGGGACGTGGCACTGCGCCTGTTCGGCGATGCGCGACTCGCGGAGGAAAAAACTTTGGGCGCGCTCGAACTGCAGGGCTGGCTCGAGTTGCCGTGGGAAGACGCGCCTCATCTCGTGGTGGCGGGGCTCAACGACGGCCTGGTCCCCGATGCAGTCGTGGGTGATCCTTTTCTGCCGGAGTCCTTGCGGGAACGGCTCGGCCTCAAAACCAACGGCGCGCGGCTCGCGCGCGACGCGTATCTGCTGCAAGCGCTCGCAGCTTCCCGTCGACGCGCCGGGCAGCTCGATCTGCTATTCGCGAAAACGTCTGCCGCCGGCGATCCGCTGCGGCCGTCGCGGCTGTTGCTGCGCTGTGTCGACGACGTGCTACCGGCGCGCGTCCGGTTTCTCTTTCGCCCGGCGGAATCGACGCAGCCGGGCGTGCCGTGGACGCGCGCCTGGCAGTTGACGCCGCGCCGCGCGCCGCCGCCATCGCGCGTGCCGGTGACAGGTCTGCGCACCTGGCTCGCGTGCCCTTTCCGTTTCTATCTGCAGCACGTCTTGAAAATGGAGGCGGTGGAGGTCGCGAAGACCGAGATGGACGCGCGTGATTTCGGGACCCTTTGCCACACGGCGCTGGAGGCGATGGCGCGGGCGCCGACGCTGCGCGATAGCACGGACGAGGCGGTGTTGCGGGAATTTCTGCTCGCGGAATTCGATCGTGCGGCGCGCGACCGCTATGGCGCCGACCTGACTCTGCCGCTCGTGATCCAGTTTGAGTCCGCGCGGCAACGGCTGGCGAAAATTGCCGCGATTCAGGCGCAGGCGCGCGCGGACGGGTGGGTGGTGGAGCGGGTGGAGTGGGCGTTCACGCTCAATCTCGGCGGCCTCGAGGTGCGGGGAAAAATCGACCGCGTGGACCGCCACGAGATTTCCGGCGCGCGGCGTGTGCTCGACTACAAGACGAGCGACGCGGCCGTGCCTCCGGTGAAAACCCATCTGCGTCCGGTGCGGCGCGGGGATGAGCAGCGTCCGGCCTGGATGCGTGCGATGGTGGATGATCGCCCGGCGATTTGGGCCGATCTGCAGCTGCCCCTCTATTTGCGCGCGCTGGCCGCTGAACCAGACGGCGGCGTCGCGGCGTCGTGCGGCTACGTGAATCTGCCAAAAGCCGCGGGCGAGACGGCGGTCGCACTGTGGAGCGATCTCACGCCGGAGTTGCTGGCGTCGGCCCACGCCTGTGCCGACGGCGTCGCGGCCGCGATCCGCGCGGGCGAATTCTGGCCGCCCGCCGAATTGCCCTCGGATCGCGATGCGTTCGGGGCGTTGTTCCATCAAGGCGCAGCGGACAGCGTCGCGTGGGTGGGGCCGGCACCCCTGCCGCAGATGGCGGCCCGGGAACCCGCGAGCGAGGACGTATCCGCGTTATGAGCACGGCACGACACGTGATGATTCTTGCGTCGGCGGGGTCGGGGAAAACCTATGCCCTGACGAACCGTTTCGTGCGCTTGCTGGCCCGCGGGGTGCGACCGGAGCGGATCGTGGCGTTGACGTTTACGCGCAAGGCGGCTGGCGAATTTTTCGACGAAATCCTGAACAAGCTCGCCCGGGCGGCTTCCGACGAAGTTTACGCGGAGCGGCTGGCGCGCGACATCGGCGCGAACGGCAACGGTGCAACGCGCGCAGCCCCCGGCCCCGTGGAGTTTCGGCGCATGTTGCGCGAGATGGTCGATGCCATGCCGCGGTTGCGGCTCGGCACGCTCGACGGATTTTTCGGACGAATCGCGCGCGCGTTTCCGCTCGAGCTCGGGCTGACGGGGGAGTTTGAGGTGCTGCAGGAGCACGCTTCGCGCAGTGAACGGCGGCGGGTGTTGCAACGGATGTTCGCGCATGCGCGGGGCGGGCTGGCGGCTCCCCAGCGGGAATTCATCGAGGCGTTCAAGCGGGCGACGTTTGGCACGGAGGAGAAGCAGCTCGCGTCGCGGCTCGATGGGTTTCTCGACGAGCACCACGAGCTATTTCTCGCCGCTTCCGAGCGAGAGTTGTGGGGTGAGGCCGGGCGCATTTGGCCGCACGGCAGTCCGTGGCTGGCGACCGACGGGCCGAAACTCGCCGAAGCAGTGGCGGCCCTGCGCAGCTTGCTGGCGCGGCGGGGACTGCCGGACAAACAGCAGGCGCGTTGGGAAACATTTTTCGCGGCGTTGCCGGAATGGTCACCGGGCGCGCCCTTGCCCGATCCGGTGGAATATCTCCTGAAGAACGCGCTCGCCGTGTGGCCGGAACTGGAAAAAGGCGCCGCCGAGATCACGGTCGAGCGCAAGAAAATCGCGCTCACGCCCGACGAATGCGCGGCGCTCGGTGCGATCATCCGTCATCTGGTGGGCGGCGAGCTGATGCGCCGGCTGGAGACCACGCGCGGCATTCACGCGGTGCTGCAGGGCTACGAGGCGGTTTATCACGATGCGGTGCGGCGGAGCGGCAAGCTGACTTTTGCGGATGTGCAGCGATTGCTGCTGCCCTCCGAGCACCGGGAGGGGCTGGGCCGCGCGGGGGGCGACGACACGGAGGGTCGGCTGCTGATCGACTTCCGGTTGGACGCGCAATTCGACCACTGGCTGCTCGATGAATTTCAGGACACCAGCTTCGGCCAGTGGAGCGTATTGAAAAACCTGATAGACGAGGCGGTGCAGGATCCGACGGGCGAGCGCAGTTTCTTTTGTGTCGGCGATGTGAAGCAGGCCATCTACACGTGGCGCGAGGGCGATCCGCGGTTGTTTCGCGAAATCCTGTCGCACTACAACGAAGCGGCGCCGGGGACGGTGGCGGAGGAGTATTTGGTGCAGTCCTATCGCTCGGGGCCGGCGATCATCGCGATGGTGAACGCAGTGTTCGGGCGGAGCGACGTGCTGGCGCAGCTTTTCCCGGGCCCGGCGAGTGAGGCGTGGAATCGGGAGTGGCGCGCCCACGAGTCGGCGCGCCCGCAGTTGCCGGGCTTTGCCGCGTGGCTGCACGGGCAGGATGAGGCGGAGCGATTTGCGCTCACGGTGAAGACCCTGCTGGAAATCGAGCCGCTCGAGCGCGGGCTTGATTGCGCGGTGCTCACGCAGACCAACGCGACCGCGACGGCGCTGGCCGAATACCTGCGGCGGGAGGGCGGGATTCCCGCGTTGGCGGAATCCGATCTGCATATCGCGACCGACAATCCGCTCGGAGCCGCGCTGCTTGCGCTCGTGCAGGTCGCGGCGCATCCCGGCGATACGCTCGCGCACGAACATGTCGCGATGACGCCCTTGCGCGAGGTGCTCGAGGCGGGCGGGGTGCACACGCGCGAGGAGCTGACGCACCGACTGCTTGGGCAGTTCCACGCGGAAGGCTTCGAGCGCACGATGGAGTTTTGGCTGCGCCGGCTGGAAGTGAAACTTGCCGCGGACGACGCCTTCAACCGCGCCCGAGGTCGGCAATTTCTCGCGGCCGCGGCGCTGTTCGATGCCACCGGTAGTCGGGATGCGGCGGAGTTCGTGGCCTTCATGCAACGGCACGCGGTCCGGGGCACGGAGGCTTCCGGCGTCGTGCGCGTGATGACGATCCACAAAGCGAAGGGCTTGGGTTTCGATGTCGTCGTGTTGCCCGATTTGGAAGGGCAGCGCATCGACCAGCGCCGGGGCGGCCTGGCCCTGCAGCGCTCCGCGGATCGGGCCGTGGAGTGGGTTTTGGATCTCCCGCCGAAATTGTTTTATGGCCAGGACGAGACGCTCACGGCGCACGTGCGCGCGGCGGAAGCGACGGCCTGCCACGAGGCGCTCTCGCTGCTGTATGTGGCGATGACGCGGGCAAAGCAGGCGATGTATGTCATCACGAAAGCCCCGGGGACGTCGGAGTCGCGAAATTACCCCAAGCTGCTGGCGTCAACACTGGGCGGCGAGCCGTGGGACGAGGGCGATCCGCGCTGGTATGCCTCGGCTCGCCCGGCAAGCGCGGCTGCGTCGTCGCGTGCCGCGGGTATCCTACCTATGGAGACAGTGGGCCGGGCGAGGGCGCCGCGCCGCGCGGCGCGGCGCCCTTCCGGGCAGTTGGGCGGCAGCCAGGTCGCGGCGCAATTGCTGGCGTGGGACGCAGGCGGCGCGGCGGAGTTTGGCACGGCGGTGCATGATCTGCTCGCGGAGGTGGAGTGGGGCGGCAGCGCCGGGCTGGACGCGGCGTGGGCGACGCGAAAACCGCCGGCCGCTGCGTTGGCCGAAGTGCGCGCGTGCCTGCGTGCCGCCCAACTCGCCGATCTGTGGCGGCAGGTGCCGGGCGCAGAGGTGTGGCGCGAGCGGGCCTTCGAGATCGTGATGGACGATGCCTGGGTCACGGGAGTCTTCGATCGCGTCGTGGTGCAGCGCGGGACGGGTGGGCGTGTCGACCGTGTCACGGTCTTTGATTTTAAAACCGATCGCGTGAATGACGACGCGGAGGTGGCAGAGGCGGTGCGGCGGCATGCGCCGCAGTTGAATATCTATCGCCGCGTCGCCGCCGCACTCACGCGGGTGGCGCCGGAGACCGTCGGCGCCGAGTTGATCTTCACGCGGGGCCCATGGCGGGTGGTTGTGCCTGTCCCATAAATTCGGCTTTACACTCCTGCAGCGGACTCGCACGTTGGACCCTCTCACCATGGGCAACCTGAAAAAGAAACGTCGTCTGAAGATGAACAAGCACAAGCGCCGCAAGCGTTTGAAGGCGAATCGCCACAAGAAGCGCACGTGGCAGAAATGAGCCTGGGCCGCCTGGTGCGGTCTGGCTCGCCGGTTTCGTCCCTTTCAAAACCCGTCGCCTTGAGCGGCGGGTTTTTCTTTTTTCGCGAAAGTAGGGCCTAGGGTTTCTCACCTGTTTTCGAGGCTTTCGCGATCTTGGGCGTAGTGCGCGTATCCAGTTTTCAAATCCGCGCCCGCGGCGTCGGGTGAAATACCGGACTGCTCAAGAAAAAGTAAATGGCAGTTATGCTGGGGGAATCCCCGATGTTTAATCTTGTAACGTCTCCAACTTTTTGGGACGTTCCGCGGCCGGTTTAGGGGGCAATTTTTACAAATTTGCCGACCGGTTTTCCTAGCGAAAATACCCTATTTCCAGCCCACCAACTTACCGAGCGCCCGCCCGCACGCATGTTTTTTTCTCAGAAAACCAAAGGGTTCTTCGTCGAGCTAAACGATCATGCGGTCATGTTGGCGAGAACCTCGTCATCGACCGCCCCGTTTACGGTGGAAGACATGCGGGAATGCCCGCCCAACGATCCCGCGGCCCTCGCCGAGGCCATCAACCAGATTCAGCCGAAGAAAAACCCGAGCGGTTATTTGCATGCGACGGTGAGCGTGTATCCGGCGAAGCGGCTGATTCGCCGCCATTCCTTGGAATTGAAGCGGGTGAAGGAGCCGGGCTACTTTGCGGAGGTCTGCACGCAGCAGTTCCGCATCGAGCAGGACAAGTATTCGATCGCGATGCTGAATTCGACCGACGGCCTCGACTTCGACCCGGCGAAGGCGGTGCAGAAAGATGTCATTTTTTGCGGGTTGCCGTCTGAGGACGCCAATAACCTCCAAAGTTCGCTGCTGGAGAGTAAGATTTATCCGGAGCGCCTGGAACTGGGCACGGTCGCGACCCTTGGAGGCGTGGTCGATTGCTTGGCGCACGCAAAGTCAAAGACGCCGACCCTCATGCTGGAGATCGGCGCTGATGCGACGCATTCTTTCATCGTGACGGCCAGTGGGGTGGAAGCCTCCCGGCCCATTCCCCAGGGCCTCGATGCGATGGTGCCCATCGTGCAGAAGGAGCTGGGGCTCAAAGATGAAGAGTCCGCGCGAAAGCTCTTTTATTCGAATACCTTCGATTTCACGGGCATGGGACCGCTGCTGATCAAGCGGCTATTGAAAGAGCTGCAGTCCTCCATCGGCTTCTACGAAGTCCAAACGGGCCAGTCGGTCGGGCAGGTGCTCAGCACCCAGCTTTCGCCCAAGCTCGCGTGGCTGGATACAGCGATCGCGACGGCACTGGGGGTGACTAGTTTGAAGCTGGACCCGGTGGCGTGGTTGCAGGCCCGCCAGATCACTCTGCCGGAGGCCCTCGCGAAGAACGCGCAGGATATTCGGTGGTTCGGCCTTCTTGCCCTGATGGCCCAATATAACGTCGTCCATGCTGTCCCTGCTGAAGAAAAAAAGTGACGCGTCCGCCGCGCCGGTGATGCCAAGCTGGCATCCCAATTTCCGCAACTTCGAGAAGTTGCCGGACACGAAGGTCGTGCGCACCGCCTTCTTCATCAATGGCGCGGCCATTTCCGTGGCGCTGGCGCTGGGCATTTATTTCGGCCTGCAGGAATGGCGCTTGCGCGGCGTGAAGACCCAGATCGCCGAGGAGCAGAAGAAAATCGACAAGCACAAGCGGCCGAGTGACCAGGCGGTCGCCTTGTTCAAGAAGTTCACGGCCGAGGAGGCCCGCGCGCTCGAGGTGGATGGCTTCATCAAGTCGAAACCCCAAGTATCCGCTCTCCTGATGCGGCTGGGCGAGACGTTGCCGCCCAACATCGCTCTCGACAATATCGACATCCGCGACACCGGGATGCTGCTGCGGCTCTCCGTGCGCGGGGCACCGGAAACCGCTTCCGGCTACGCCACTGCCTACCGCGATCTGCTGGCGGCCGACAAGGTCCTTACCCCGCTGTTCGAGGACGTTATCTTCACGGCCTCGCCCACGCTCAATCCTGCGACCGGCCGCCTGGTGGTGGAATTTCTCCTCAAGACTCGTCCACCGGCACCAGCACCGGCACCCGCCAAGAAATCATGACGAACGAAGAATTGAAGGCGGTCGTTAAGAAGAACCCCATCAGCGTGGGGTGTGGCGTGCTGAGCCTTTTGCTGGCGGCCGGCCTGTATTTCCGCAGCGGGGAGATTCCCGCGGCCGAGGAAGAGCTGGCGACCCGCTCGGCTGAAGCCTCTCGTCTGGAACTCAATGACAAAAATTCCGAGCGCCTGAAGGAGCAATTGGACGCCCTCGTCGCCAATAACAAGACGATCGAGGGGCGGATGGTGCGGGTCAGCCAGCTTGGCACCAACACGCAGTTTTTCTACCGCCTCTTTGCCGAGACCGCAGTGAAGCAGGTGGAATTTCGCCAGAGCACGACGACCGCAAACCTGCCGAAGGGCACGAAGACGGCGTTCGTCCCCGTGATGTTCACCGTTTCCGTGCAAGGCACGCTGCCGCAACTGCTCGATTTTCTACGCCAATTGGAAAGCGGCGCCCACTATAGCCGCATCCTGACGGCCTCGGTCGGAGGGGTCGGTGCGACACGGACCGGCCTCCTGTCGCTTTCGCTCAACCTCGAATTACTCGGTTTGCCATGAACCTCTCCACCCGTCTGGGCGCCGCGCTGGCCTTGTTCGGTGCGTTGCTGCCGTGCCTGGCCCAAGCGGCCAAGGTCACGTCCGACATTCTGCCGACCGTCCGCCGTCAAATAACCGTGGATACGGCAGACCGCCTGGCCAACCGGAAACCGCCCGCGGCCGTGCCGAACGATACACCGTCGCCGTTCAGTCCCGCGGATTTCGAAAAACCGGATGCGTCGGAACTCGCCGCCGCGGCCTCGCGCCCCGGCGCACCGAGTCCCACTCCCCGTCCGGGCACGCCCGCAGTGGGCGGCGCCCCGGTTGTCCCGCCAAAGCCGGCCGCCCCGGCGGGCGATCGTGAGACCCTCGAGACCCTGGCCGCCCAGATCACGCCTTCCGGCATGATTGAATTGCGGGGCAAGCCTCGCCTCATGATCGGCGGGCGGCCCTTCGAGATCGGCACGCGATTCACCGCGGCCTTCAACAATCAGGAATACGAGCTCGAGCTCGTCGCCATCGACCGCACCACCTTTACGCTGCGCTACCGCGGCGAGGAAATCACCCGGCCAATCAAACCTGTCCGCTAACATGAGCACCCGCACGCCCCTGCCGATCATTCTTCTCGCGCTACTGGCTGGCATGCCTGCCGTTCGCGCGCAGGCCCCCCAGTCACCTGCGACGCCTCCCGTGGAGGCACCCGCGGCGGTGCCGCCCGCCGAGCCCGCCGCTCCACCCGCCACACCCGCCGGGCCCGAGAACTCGCTCGCAGATCGGCCAGCGGCTGCCACTCCCGCTGCGGGCGCGCCCGGCGCCGCCATGGCCAAGCCGGAGGATGCGGCCGCGCTGGCCGCGGCCGCCGCGACGAAGAGCAAGGATGCCGCTGGCCGCGACACGCTTTCCGTCGACTTCCCGGACGAGGATATCCGCAACATCCTGCGCAACGTCGCCGACCTCTTTGAGCTGAATATCATCATGCCGGATACGTTGCAGGGCAAGACGACGATCAAGCTCCGCGACGTCACCTGGCGCCAGATCTTCGAGAGCGTGCTCCAGCCCGTCGGTTACACCTACCGCGAGGAGGGCAACATCATCAAGATCGTCAGCAACGACAGCCTCGCGCAGGAACCTGTTTCGACCGACGTCTTCATCATCAACTACGCGAAGGCCTCCGACATCCTTCCCACCGTGACCTCGCTGGTGGACGCGGCGGCCGGCGGCAAGATCGTCGTCGATACCCGCAGCAACAGTCTCGTCATCACCGAGCGCCCGTCCCGCATGAACCGCATCCGGCCCATCATCGAGCAGCTCGATCGGGCGACCGACCAAGTCATGATCGAGTCCAAATTCGTGGAAGTGACCGATAGCGATGTGAAAAACATCGGCGTCAATTGGGCGTCGTTGGCCAACTATCAGATCAGTGCCGGCTCCCTCAGCGGCGGCATCACCCGCGACCGCAACCAAACCGGCAGCGATGGCTTCAACGCCAATAGCGGCACCGGCCGCGCCGGCAGCAGCGGCACGACATCCAACACCAACACCACGATCACGGGCGGCCAGAACAGTGGGTCGACGACCACCAACACCGTGACCTCCTCCAACGGCACGCCGACTTCCACGTCCACGACGGGCACCACGGGCGGGCTCACCACCTCCACGACGACGACGAACTCCGGTGGCACCAACAATTCACTCACCGACACGGTCACCGACGCTTTCAATCGCGTCGCTTCCCTGGTGAACGGCGACACCACGAGCCGCACGTTGAACGCCGTCTTCTCGGCCAACGATTTCAGCATCATCCTCAGCGCGCTGCAGCAGCTTCAGAAAACGAAGGTCGTTTCCAATCCGACCGTCGTCACCCTGAACAACACCCAGGCAGTCATCAACGTGGGTGAGGAGCGCCCCATCCCGAGCTACACCTACAACTCCGAGCGCGGCGTCTACGAAGTCAGCGGCTTCACCTATCGCCCGATCGGCGTGATCCTCAAGGTCACCCCGCAGGTCAACGCCCGCGGCTTCATCAAGTTGACCGTGGAGCCTGAGGTGAGTCAGTCGACGCGCGATGCGAACTTCAACGGTGCCTCGATCCCGATCGTCGAATCCCGCAAGGCGAACACCACGGTGTCGCTGAAGGATGGTTTCACGATGGGCATCGGCGGCATGATGACGACGGAGTCCCGCAACCAGTCGAACAAGGTTCCGCTGCTCGGCTCCGTGCCCGGCCTCGGCCGTTTCTTCCGCTCCGACGGAAAGAATTCGATCACGCGCAACCTGATTATTTTTATCACCGCGAAGACGATCAGCGCCGAGGGCGCGCCCCTCGAACAGACGTTCGACTCCTCTCGCGTGCGCCAGCTCGACATGAAACGGGAAGACCTGCCCGGTTACCGCGACGGCTCGAGTCCTTTCACCCTGCCGCCTCCGCCGCCCCCCGCGAAGAAGCGCTAAGTCTGCGTCGCCACATCTTTAACAATAGATCCCCATGAAACTTTTCCGCCTCTGGCTGGGCGCAGTGATTGCCATGGCCGCGGTAGGCGCGGCGCATGCGCAAACACTCAGCATGACCGCAGTCTCCGCGGCACCGAGCTCGGTCAAACCGGGCGACTCCGTCACCTATACGATTTCGGTCAGCAACAGCGGTGCCGCGGCGGTTCCTGCTTCGACGTCGGCCAATTTCACGATCCAACATTTCAACATCACCACCGGTTACTCGTTTACCGTGGTCGCCACTGGGCAACCCACCGCCGATATCCCCGCTGCGACTACCTCCGGTGGCGTGGTAACCCCAGGGACGGGGACGTTTACAGCCACGGGGACCATTCCAACCCAAACGACCGAGGCTGGTCCCTATCGGATTACCGTCTCGGGTGCAGGCGCGACCGTGACCTTTGCGAGCAGTTTCTCGGTCAGCACCGCCGTCGTCACCGTTACCGGCACGCCTGATTTCCAAGTCACGTCGCTCACCTATGCCGCCGGCACCAATTATCGGGGCGGCGACGTGTTGCCGATGACGCTGACGTATCGGAACAATATCTCCTCGAACGGCACCACCAACGTTCCGTGGGTTCCCTCTACGGGTGCGACCTACTTTCGCATCCATGTCGTGCTGTCCAGCAACCCCACCTATGGTGACGCGGACGACTTCCAGCTCACGTTTTTCGATCGCACCACCAAGCTCGATGCGACTGGCGTAGATCAAACGTTCTCGTGGAATCAGCTGCTGCCCGGCAATTTCTCCGGCTCGTATTACGTGTTGGCGAAGGTCGACGCGTTCAATCAAGTCGCCGAGACGATCGAGAGCGATTTCTCGCAGAACGGAAATAATATCTGGCAGGACATTTCCGCGACGCGGATTGCCCTTCAGCCCACGACTTTTCCGACAGTCTATCTCGCCAGCAGCACAGGCACGACGGGCACCAGTCCCAGTGGCAACGGCTACAGCGACAATCCCGCCATCACGGCCGATGGGCGCTACACGGCCTATGCCTCGGATGCGTCGAACCTCGTTCTCGGGGACACGAATGCCGTCCGCGACATCTTCCTCTTCGACAGCCAAAACAGTCTCGTTCGCCGCCTCAACCTTTCGCAGCAGGGCGCGCAGGCCAACGCCAATTCCAACAATCCGGCGCTGTCCGGGAATGGCCGATACGTCGCCTTTTCCTCCGATGCGACCAATCTGGTGATCGGCGACGTCAACGGCTTCACGGATATCTTCGTGGTGGATACGCTGACCGGCGCGATCTCGCTGCAGAGCGTGACCGGCAGTGTGCAGGCCAACGGTTCCAGTTTCCGCCCGGCGCTGAGCCACACGGGGCGTTACCTCGTGTTCGAGTCGTCTGCGACCAATCTCACCGGCACTGCGGCGGGCGTGACGCATATTTACCTGCGTGACCGCGACGTGAACAACTCAGGCACCTTCGACACCGTCGGCAACACCTCGACGGTCCTGATCGACACGAGCGCGACGGCCGGCAACGCCAACGCGAGCCAGGCGGCGATCAGTGCGGACGGCCGCTTCGTGTCCTTCGCATCGCGGGCGACCAATCTCGCGGCCGTCGCGACCACCGCGGGCCGCCAGCACGTGTATGTGCGGGATGTCACCACCGCCACGACGACGATCGTGAGCGTGGGAACGGGCGGCGTTGAAGCGAACGCTGATAGCCGCAATCCCTCCCTTAATCGGAACACCGGAGTCACGGCCGGCGTCGCGAGCGACGGTCGTTACGTGGCCTTCGCTTCGGATGCGACAAACCTGATCGCGGCCGACACCAATAGTGTCAGCGACATCTTCGTTTTCGACCGCACGGCGGCGACCACGGCCCGGGTGAGCGTCTCGTCCTTTGGCGTCGAGGCAGTCGATCCGACGGCGACCGGATCATTCGGCTCCCGGCTCGGAAGCTTGAACCCGAGCATCAGCGCAACGGGGCGTTACCTCACGTTCGCCTCGCTGGCCAACAACCTCGCCCCCGGCGACACCGTCGGCCGCAGCGGCGCGGGCAGCGGCAACAACGCGCTCAATATTTATGTGGTCGATCGCGATGTCAGCGCGAGCGGCACCTACGGGACGGGTGGCAATATCTCGACGACGAACGTCAGCGTGAACCGCTTCGGCTATCAGGCGTATTATATTTTGAATACGCAGAGCACCGCGGCGTCCGACATCTTCCCGGTGATCAGCGCCGATGGCCGCTGGGTGGCGTATCCGACGGATGCAGAAGGGGCGCCTGGTCTGTTTCACACGACCACCAACCAACTCTCGCCCGACGCCAACGGTGCGCGCGATATCGTGCTGTTTGATCGTCGCACGAATTCCCTGCCCACAGCCGCCACGCCCCCGGTGGTCAACATCACCAATCCCGGCAACAACGGCACCGCCCTGGTCA
>JANPIT010000080.1:0-4643 GCA_031425115.1 Opitutaceae bacterium
CGGTCGCCAAGCGCGAAGGTTTGGGTCTGATGATAGGCGGCAACATCGAGTCCATCCTCGCGATGACCACGTCCGCGTGTTTTGCGGCGGGGCAGGGTGGATTTCGCTTCGCCGATCTCGATACGCCGCTCTTCCTGGCGGGGAATCCCTTCCGCGGCGGGTTCGCGCTGACGGGCGGTCGGATTTCAGTCGCTGGGATTCCGGCCGGTCACGGCGTCGATCCTCTCTGAATCTCTGAAACTTGCCGGTAGCCAGGCTTCGTTGACCGAAAAACAAAAAGCCCCCGCCGCGAACGGCGAGGGGCTTGAAGTAGGGTTTTGGATACGTGGCTTAACGCGGCTGGAAATTACTCCTTGGCCTTGGCGTTCACTTTCACCTCGGACGAAACTTTCGTCACGCCCTGGGTGTCGAGTGCGAGCGCGATGGCGCGGCCAACCTGGCTGGCGGAATCAGCGGAGCCCTTTAAGGTCACTTCGCCACTCTTCGCTTCGACTTGAATCATCGCCTTGGCGAGATCGCTGTCGGCTTGGAGTTTGCCCTGCACCATCGTCTTCAGGACGTCGTCGTCGGTATTCCCCGTGGGGGCGCCGACAATCGAATCCTTCGAGCGAACAATCGCGACGCCGCGGTCGAGATCGGCTTGGATTTCCGCATCACCCAAACGCCATTCCGTCACGCGCGTCGAGATGTCCGCGCCCGTCGTCGCAGCGGCAATCTGGGCGCTGCTGCGGCTCGCGTCAGTCGCCGTCGTCGCCCCAGTTTTGCTGGTGGAGTCGCTCGTGGCACCGATGGTAGCGCTGCTTGAAGTCTCGCTCGCGGCCACCGTGCCGCTCGTCGCGACTGCGCCCGTGGACGATTTCGTATAGTCCGGGGTCGAGCTGGTGGCGGCGACGGAGCTGCTACCAGTGGTATCCGGAGAACTCGTGGGGCTGCTCGGATTCGTCTGGCTCGTGCTCGCGGTCGAGGAGTCAGGTGTAGTGGATGGCGGCGTGGACGAACTGCTCGCGTAGGTCGAGCCGGTGCCCGGGGCGGTCGAAGCCGCGGACGATTGCGCGCCGGTGGTATCCGGGCTGCTCGAAGACGGGCTCGTGGTGGCGCCGAGCGAGCCGGCCGCGGTGCCCGAGTAGATGGAGCTCGTCGAATTTGTGTCGGACGACGTCGGCGTGCCGCTGCCCGCGCTCGAGGACGGTGACGTGCTTGCCCCCGTGCTGCCGTAGATCGAGCTGCTCCCCGGCGTAGCGGACGACGACTGTTCGGTCGAGGTTGCGCTACCGGTAGCGGGTGAACTCACGCTCGAGGCGGAGTCCGTGGTCGACGAGTTCGATTGATCAATGACCATCGGCGCGGAGGCTGTCGCGGACGAGGTCGTCGCGGCGGCGTCGGTCGCAGCCGTAGACGAACGTGTGCTGCTGTTACAGCCGCTCAGGGCGAGGCCAGCGAGGAGTAGAGTGAACAAGATTGAGTTTTTCATAGGCGGATTGAATTGCTGACTGATCGACCGCGTGAGTTTGCATAGGTTCGCGAATCGCTCGGATGGGGCACTCGGGCGCGCCGATTTGGTGAGGAGGCGCCCGCGTCGCTCGTCGCGCATGAAGCCGCGTCCCGGGTGCGTGCTCTTCTCCAGAATGCTGATGGGCAATGAGCAGCCGAGCTCGGAAAAATCGGCGCTCTCTCCTGTTCGTCTTTCGTGGATACAAGCCCTACCCGTGGTCGGGGAGGATCCGGTAAAGTGATCTGGAGGATTTTCCCAGAGCGCGCGAGGTGCGGCACCGTGCGCGTCGCACGACGAGCCAGGGGAATTCGTGCGCATCGCGCGACGCGCTCATCGATTTCTCCCCGAACGCGCACAACAAATCGCCGGTGGACGCTTGCGCGTGCCACCGGCGACGAGGCTGCCCGCTCGCGGGCAACGGGAGTTATTTCAATCCTTAGCGGCGATTCGGGCCCGCGTCTGGGTCGAGCTTGATCTTCGAAGTGACCTGCGTCACGCCGTCGGTATCAAGGGCGATGGCGATGGCCTTCGCGACTTGGTCGGACGTGCGGACCTTGCCCTCGAGTTCAACCTGGCCCTTGGCGTTGGCATTCGCGTCGATCTTCAGATCGGGAATTTCCGAATGGAAACGGCCCTTGATGGCCTTTTCGATCGTGCCCTTGTCGATCTGGCCCGTGGGGGCGCCCGCGGAAGTGCGGGAGCGAACGATGGCGCGGTTGGCGGCCAAGTCAGCGTCGAGATCCGTGCCCGACAGGCGCCACTCGGTCATGCGAGCGGACATGTCGCGGCCCGTCTCGCGGACAGCGGCACCCGTGTCGCGGGCGGCGTCACGGATGTTGTCGGCCGCGTTGCGGCTGGCATCAGCGACGCGGTCGCCGGCGCGGTCGATCTTGGCGCCGACGGTGTCGGTCGTCGTTGGGACCGTGGTGGTGGTGGTCGTGGTGCTAGGAGCAACCGCGGGGTCATTCGACGCCGTAGACGTGCGAGTGGATTTATTGCAGCCTGCCAGGGCGAGGCCAGCAATGAGGGTGGTGAATAAGAGCGTATTTTTCATAGGTGAATATGAGTTGCCTGCCGACTGACCGCGCTTGTTGTCGCCGGTTCACGGGGTATTTTAGCTGGCTTCGTGCGTTCCGCATGATTTGACCACTCCTCTATATATATGCCTTCGAAAACTGCTTTAGTTACGGGCGCCTCCCGCGGGATTGGCCGCGGTATCGCCATCGAACTCGCCCGCACGGGCTGTCGCGTCGCGATCAATTACGCGGGCAACGCTGAAGCAGCCGCCGAGGCGTTGGCCCTCGTGCGAGCTGCCGGCGGCGATGGGTTCGTCGTCCAGGGAGACGTGGCCATCGCCGCGGATCGCGAACGGCTCGTCGCGGAGACGGTGGCCCAGTTCGGCCGCATTGATCTCCTCGTGAATAACGCCGGCGTGGCGCCCAAGGTGCGCGCCGATCTCCTCGATGCGGGCGAAGAAAGTTTCGATCGTCTCTTCGCCATCAATCTCAAGGGACCGTTCTTCCTCTCTCAACTCGTCGCGAAACAAATGCTGCGGCAGGAGCGTGACGCCGAAGGCTTCCGCGGGCGGCTCGTCAACATCACTTCCATCTCGGTCTACACCGCGTCGATCAACCGCGGTGACTACTGTATGGTGAAAGCCGGACTCGCGATGATGACGAAGCTCTTCGCCGATCGCCTGGCGAACGATGGCATCAACGTCTACGAGATCCGCCCGGGCGTCATCGCGACGGACATGACGGGCGGAGTGAAAGAGAAATACGATAAGCTGATCCTCACGGACGAACGCGGCATCACGCCGATTCGGCGCTGGGGTAAACCCGAGGACATCGGACGCGCCGTGCGCGCGATCGCCGAAGATAGTTTTCCGTTTTCAACCGGCGCGTGCTTCGACGTGGACGGCGGGTTTCACCTGCACCGGCTTTAAGTCGTCGGGGAGCGTTCCGTCCGCGCGAAACGCGGCGCGGGTGAGTCATCGGCCAATCACACGGCACGGGGCCGGACTGTCTGGCGCAAGCACGCGTCGCTACTGCTCCCCACGCGGGTTTCTTCACCGGGTTACTCCGGCTGCGCCTCGTGCGCGGCCAGCCCCCTTTGACTGCAAACCTCCAGGAACGACCTATGAAACCCCCCTTCTTTGCCGGCGCCCTACGCGCGTGGGCAACTCTCTGCGTGGCCGCGTGCCTCGCCCTCGCTAGCCTGACTTCCGTCGCGCAGGCCCAAGGCACCACGGGCACCATCACGGGCCGGGTCCTCAACGAGGGCAGCGGCGAATACCTCCGCAACGCCGTCGTAACGGTCGTCGGCACCACGCTCACCGCGACCGCCGGTGACGGTGGTAACTATCGCCTGCTCGACGTGCCGACAGGCCAGCAGACGCTCCGCTTTGTTTATGCGGGCCGCGAGACGAAGGATCAGG
Source organism: Opitutaceae bacterium (assembly GCA_031425115.1). GTDB lineage: Bacteria > Verrucomicrobiota > Verrucomicrobiia > Opitutales > Opitutaceae > ER46. The sequence goes on from JANPIT010000080.1 coordinate 3,930, forward strand.
TGGTCAACGTCACGAGCGGACAACCCGTGAACGTCGATGTGTCGCTCACGAGCGTCGATAAGAACATCGTGCAACTGCAGAGCTTCGTCGTGCAGACCGAGCGCGAGGGCAACGCCAAGGCGATCATGGAGCAGAAAAACTCGATCGAGTCGAAGCGTGTCCTCGCCACGGATACGTTCGGTTCCATTTCCGAAGGCAACGTCGGCGAGTTCCTGAAATATCTCCCGGGCGTGATGATCGATTACACCGAGGCCGACGCGCGTTCCGTCTCGATCGGCGGCCTGGATCCGAAATACACCGCGATCACGCTCGATGGTTCGCCGATCGCGAGTTCCGGCCTCGCCGCCGCGGGCGGCACGGGCGCCAACCGCGCCTTCGAGTTTGAGCAGATCTCGATCAACAGCATCGAGACGGTCGAACTCAGCCGCACGCCGCAGCCGGAGAATCCCGGCAGCGCGCTCGCCGGCGTGATCAATCTCCGCAGCCGCGGCGCTTTCGATCGCGCAGGCCGGTTGATCGGCTTCCGCGCTGGTCTCGCATGGAACTCGATGACGGGCCAGCCCTGGAAAAAACACCCGGGCTGGGATGACGAGGATCACTACCGCATCCAGCCGAACTGGGGCATCGATTACTCGGACGTGTTTCTCAACAAGCGCCTCGGCGTGCGGGCCGGCTATAACTACTCCTACACCTTCGCGGAGCAGAAGGCCGAGG
>JANPIT010000081.1:0-18404 GCA_031425115.1 Opitutaceae bacterium
GCTCGCTCGGGAGAAAAACCAAAAGGTCGCCTTTCTCGCTTTCGTGCACGACGCGCTCGACGGCCTCCACCGCCCCATCGATGTAGTGGAGCGCTTCCGCCCGCGCTTCGCGCTCATCGCCTTCCGCAGCATCGCTGCCCAGCGAATCGAGCGGCGCGTAGATCACCTCCACCGGAAAGGTGCGCCCCTCCACAAGGACGACCGGCGCGCCATCGAACGCCGCGCTGAACGCCTCCGTGTCGATCGTCGCCGAGGTGATGATGATCTTAAGGTCCGGCCGCTTGTAACGCAGCGTGCGCAGGTGCCCGAGGAGGAAATCGATGTTCAGCGAGCGCTCGTGCGCCTCGTCGATGATGATCGTATCGTATTCCCGCATCATCGGATCGCCCTGCACCTCGGCGAGCAGCATGCCGTCCGTGAGAAATTTGATTACCGTGCGCGACGTCGTCTGATCGTTGAAACGAATCTTGCAGCCGACCTCGCGGCCCCACTCGACGTTGAGCTCCTCCGCCACGCGGCGCGAAATCGACAACGCCGCCACCCGCCGCGGCTGCGTGCAGGCGATCCGGCCCCGCGTGCCCCGACCGGCCGCGAGACACATTTTTGGGATCTGAGTAGTTTTGCCCGAGCCCGTCTCGCCCGCCAAAATCACCACTTGGTGCTCCTGGATGGCCGCCGTGATCTCCTCGGCCCGCACGCTGATCGGCAAGTCAGGCGGAAAATCGAGCCGGAAGGAGAAGGGTTGGTTCTGGGCAGCAGGCACGCGTTGAGGAAGGGACAGGTAATGCGCCCGTTTTCCAGACAACCAATCTAAATGTTGAATGTGGAAAGCGGGAAACCAGGAAAATGGCCTCGTGCCTAGAACGCTCGTTTCCTGCTTTCCCGCTTTCCACATTCAAACTTCGGTCCCCCATAATTTCGACAAACCAATGTGGAAATCAGGAACTCAGGAAAATGCCTCGATCCCTCAGCAGAATCACACCCCTATTCCAGTTTCCCGAGTTCCGTATTCACCCGATGTCTCAACCGCCGCTCCTGCCCTCCGAAGCGCTCGCCCGCGTAATTCGGTTGGCGAAGTTCGACGGCTACAGCGTGCTCGTGCTCGGCGGCCTTTTCGCGCTGAGCTCTGCGGCGGTGCGCCATTTTCCGCTGACAACCATCGGCCTGTTGGCCGCGGGCGCCGGGGCCGTCGAGCTGCATGGCGTGGCGTTGCTCCGCCGCGGTGCCCCGCGAGGGATGGCGTGGCTCATCGCGAGCCAGCCGCTGCTCATCGTTGTGCTTCTCGCCTACGCCGCCCTGCGCCTTTGGTGGCTGGAGATTGGACCTCTGCCTGATGCCGTCCGCGTGATGTTCGTGGTTCACGCGGAGCGCCTGCAGGTTTCGACGGAGGATTTTGTCGCCGGCATCAACCGCGTCATGGCCGTCGCCGTCGCGCTCATCGCCCTGATTTTCCAAGGCGGCATGTTGATCTATTACCTGCGTCGGCGGAAAGCGGTCGCGCGCGCTCTTGCCGAGTCCACCCGCGACTAGCCCGCGCAGCCGCGCTTGCGCGATACCCGCTCAGCCGTAGCGTCCTGCGCATGTCAAAGGAGCGCTACATCGCTGCGAAACAAAAGTGGGCCGAGAAACAGAAGGCGCGCGGCGTCACCGCGCGCGCCGTCGCGTCTGCCGAGCGATTGCCCCCCGGACAAAAGCTAACCGAGGGTTTCCCGGTGCTCGATCTCGGCGTGCAGCCGGAGATTCCGCACGCCGAGTGGCGCTTGAAGATCGACGGCCTCGTCGCCAAGCCCGCGCAGCTCTCCTGGACCGAGTTCCACGCGCTCGCACAGGTCGAAGACGTGAGCGATTTCCACTGCGTCACGACGTGGAGCAAATACGACTGCCGCTGGGGCGGCGTCGCCTTCACCACGCTCTACGAACTGGTGCAGCCGGCGGCGGAGGCGAAGTTCGTTTATTTCACGAGCTACGACGGCTATTCGACTAACGTAGCGCTCGAGAAATGCCTCGATGACGACGTGCTGGTGGCCACGAGTTTCGACGGCGGACCGGTGCCACGCGAACACGGCGGCCCCGCGCGCGTGATCATCCCGAAGCTCTATGCGTGGAAGGGCGCGAAGTTCGTGAACGGCATCACCTTCCTCGCCGAGGACAAACTCGGGTTCTGGGAAGTGCGCGGTTACTCCAACGGCGCGGACCCGTGGACGGAAGATCGCTACGCGTAGGCTGGTTTTTTTTGCGGCCAATAAGCTGCCTCATTCCGATCGCTCATAGGATTTGGACTTTCCTGGGTCGTGTCGCGCCCCCGGGCGCGAGAGGTTCGACGGGCACTCAATGGGCGGCGCGCCCGGAGGTCGCGGCCCTACCGCAGTTCGCTCTGGTTGAACCACACCTCCACGCCAGCGGCACGCAACGCGTCCGCGATTCTCCGAGCCGCCTCGGAATCCTCGCGCGCGTAACTCAGAAAAACAGCGGGCGGCGACTCGCTCATGACTCAAAATAGCGGCGCGTTGTTCTTCGGGTCGTTCAGCAATGCCTCGAAACGGGGATCGCCGCGCAGGGATTTGAAACTCGGATCGACGCGGATGGTCGCCACCGGAAACTGCGATGGCTTCCGCACGCCCCGGGAGAGTTCGGCGAACGCACGGTCCTGGTCGCCGGTCAGGGCATAGACGGTCGCCAACCAGTAACTACTGCTGGCGCCGTCGAGCGCGTCGCGTGACTCGGGCATCAACTCGACGACCTCGCGCGTGAGACGCACCGCTTCGGCCGGTCGCCCGAGAATGGCCTCCATCGCGCCGAGATAAAGCTGGGCCCGCAGATTGCCGGGCTCGCGTTCCAGCAAGGTTTTGGTTTCAGCGTGGGTCGCGGCGATCCGGCTCTGCGCCGCCGCTTTTTCGCCCTGGGCAAAGTGGAAAATGGCGGAGAAAATCGCGCTCTGCACCGGTGCCTCCTCCTCGGTGTAGCTGGGCTGTTGCCGATCCAATCGCGCGAACTCGGCGTAGTCACCGCGAGCGATCGCCCAATTTTTCCGGTAATAGACCACCGCAGCGGAATCCCGCTGTGCCGACGTGAGCCGGGCCAGAAGTTCATCCGCCGCGCGGAGGGAACCCGTCGCCCCGCTTTCAAGAAAGGCGAGATACAGCTCCTCCCGCAACTGACCGGGCAGCAGCGCGACGATCCGGCGCTGCAGGGCAATCGCTTCGTCCCAACGACGGCCGTAATACAGCGTCGAGCCGAGATTGCGCAAATAGCTCACGTTACCCGGATCGAGTTCGACCGCGCGACGGAGACTCGCGGCCGCTTCGGGCCAGCGGCCCTGCCGGCGCTGGATCAGGCCGAGCGAGGCGTAGCCCGTGGGGTCGTGAGGCTGGAGGCGGATGATTTTTTCGTAGGCGGCGGTGGCGCGCGGATAATCCCGATAGGCGTAGTAGGCGTGCGTGCCGGCCAGCCGGATCACGTCGGGGGCATCCGGGGCCAGACGGATCGCCTGCGCGATAGCGGCATCGCCTTTGGCCTTCCGCGCAGCGCTGGTGTCGCGATCCCAAAACGTTTTCAGCGCGTGGACCACCGCGAGCTCCGCCCAAGCGGCGGCGAAATTCGGATCCAATTTCACCGCCTCCGAGAAGCGCTGTTCGATCTGCTCAAGCGCGATCTCGCTCCCGGTGGGAGAACGATGACGGAGATCACGGCCTTGGAGAAAGAGATCGTAGGCGGCGGAATTCTCGGTGGGCCGGCGGGCGATCTGCTTCCGCGCCTCGGGCGAGATGGCCGCCTGGAGCGCAGCGGCAATCTCCTGCGCCAGCGCCGCCTGGATGGCAAAAATGTCCGTGAGATCGCGATCGTAGCTCCGCGCCCAGACATGCTCGTCGGTGCGCGCGTTGATCAACTGACCCGTGACGCGGACCTTGTTACCCGACCGGCGCACACTGCCTTCGAGGAGATAGGCGACGCCCAGCTCGGACCCGATCTGACGCATGGGCTTCGTCGTCGCCCGATACGCCAGCACCGAGGTGCGCGAGACGACGCGCAGCTCGGCGATGAGCGCGAGATTGGTCAGGATGTCCTCGTGCATCCCGTCGGCAAAGAAGGCGCTGTCTTTCTCCTCGCTCATGTTCGCGAAGGGGAGGACGGCGATGGACTTTTCGTTTACGACTGGCACCGCCGGTGAGGAAGGCCCGGATTTCGCCACGGGATCCGCGGCGGCGCCGGGCGTGGGTTTGGTCTCGGGCGTGGCGGGCCGGCGCGTGGCAATCAGCGTGGCGACCACGGCGATGACCGCGACCGCCACGGACGCCCCGATCCAACCGCGCGAGGACTTCTTGCTCGCGACGTCGGTCGCGTGCGGCGCCACCGGCGCGACCGACGCACGCGCGGCGGCCCCCACGGGTTTTCCGCGCGGTTCAAGCAGGCGCCTGACCTGGGCAACAAATTCGGGCGTGGGCGTGCCGCCCGCCAGCCGGGTCCACTGCACGCGCATGAATTCCTCAGGCACGAGCTCGCCGCTCTCCGGCGTGGCGTCGATCACGACGGGCACCAAAAACGGCACGCCTTCCGCCATATCGAGCGTGCGGCCAACGGCCAGTTTCCATTCCCGCCGGAAATAGCCCTCGGACCGCTGTTGAGTGCGCGCGGAGATAATCGGCATGAACAGCGCGCAGGTGCGGATCTGCGTGCGGATTTTCTGATCCCACGTGTCGCCACCGCGGAGTTCGTCCTGATCGAACCACACCTCGATCCCGAAGCCCCGCAACGCATCGGCGATACGGCGGGCCGGATCGGTATCCTCGCGAGCGTAGCTAATGAATACGGCGGCGGCGTTGGGAGCGGATTCGGACACGTGCTGGGAACGTTATGAGTGACCGCCGGCTCGCGACCTGACGAGGCGAAAGGTGCGCAGATCATTCCTGCGCTCGATCGCAAGCGCGCTGCCGTCCTGCGCCACGCCCTCCTTTTACACGACGCCCACGCCATTTTTGACTTCTCCGCCCCGGCCGCGAAAGTGCCGCATGGATACGAGCGAGGAGCGGGAACAGTGGACTCATGAGGAAGTGGTGACGGGCGCGCGCGCCGCGCTCCTGGCTGAGCTATTTATTGAGGATACCGCTCTTGGGCAGGCTTTCCTCGCCTCGCTGATCGGACCGCGCGTGCGCGTCGGCGGCGTGCGGGCGAGCTTGGCGCGTTTCACCGCGGAACAGGTCGCCGCCGCCGGCGCGGGTCTCCGCTACGGCGGGTTCAGCGAGGCGAGCGATGAACTCACCCTCCACCTGCCGGCGGAACTCGAGGTGCGTCCGGGCCTCTCGCTGCCCGTGCTCGCCGGCGTGCCGCTGAAATTTCAGCCGTTTGTCATGGACGTCGCGACGCGTGGCCCCGCCGCGGTCGCGGGCGAACTCCTGGCGCGGAAAAATCCCGGCACGCGCGAAGTCGAGCGCCGGCTGCGGGCCACCCCGCCGAGTTTCCCCGGCTGGGAAATCCTTTCCCCAGCCGACGTCGCCCACGCGTTCCAACCGGAGCCGCCACTCCTCTCGGACCGCAAGGAACTTTTCCATCGTATCCGGCTCGCAAGCACGCACGCCGTGGATCGCGCGTTGCTCGACGACCTGGAAAAACGCAATCCGGGCTTCATCGACTACCTGCAATGTTTCCCAGTCGCCCGGGGCATGCAGCGCAAGGTGGTCGCCTGGCTCGGGCCCACCAATTCCGGCAAAACTCACCGCGCCGTGCTCGCCCTCGCCGCCGCGAAGAGCGGCATGTATCTCGGGCCGTTACGCCTCCTGGCGTTGGAGCAGCGCGACCGCGTCAACGAGCTCGGCACGCCGTGCTCGCTGATCACGGGCGAGGAACGTGATCTGCAGTCGGATACGCACTCGGCGCGCACGGTGGAGATGGCGGATTTTTCCCGCCGCTTCGGCGCCTGTGTGCTCGACGAAATGCAGCTCGCCTTCGATCGCGACCGCGGTTGGGCGTGGGTGGCGGCCTATTGCGGCGTGGCTGCGGAGACGTTGATCGTCACGGGGCCCGCTTCCGCCGAACCCGTGATCCGCAGGCTTGGCGAGCTCTGCGGGGATACCGTGGAGATCAACCACCTCGAACGGCAAGGCGCCTTGCGCTACGAGGGCGTGCTCGACTGGCGCAACGTGCCGCCGCGCTCGGCCGTCATTGGCTTCTCGCGCGCGATGGTGCTCGAGATGAAGGCGATGTTCGAGTCACGCGGGCTGCGCGTCTCGGTCATCTACGGCGGTCTTTCACCCGAGGTGCGGAGAAACGAAGCGCGGCGCTTCCGGGAAAATGAATCCGACATCGTGTGCGCCACCGACGCGATCGGACTCGGACTCAACCTGCCGCTCGACCGCGTGATCTTCTACGAAACGGATAAGTTCGATGGTGAGATCAACCGACGCCTCACCGACGCCGAGCTCACGCAGATCGCGGGGCGCGCGGGGCGCGGCCCAGGCGCGGAGGGCTGGGTCGGTGCCTTCTCCACGCGAGACGGCCGCCGCATCGAAACTGCCCTCGCGGAACCACAGCGCACGCCGGCGCCGGATACGTTGCCCGCGGCGCCTACCCAGATGCACGTGCGGGCGATTGCCGAACACCTGCGGCTGGATCGACTCGGGCCGATTCTCGAGTTCTTCCGCACGCGCCTCACGTTTCCCGGCGGCAGCTTTTTTCCAGACGTGCAAGACGACGTGCTGGCGGCGGCCGAGTTGGTTGATTCCTACGCCGCCGCACTGCCGGTCGAGCAACGCTACGCGCTTGCGTGCACGCCGATCGACTTGGAGGAGCACCTGTTTCGCACCGTGTTCAGCGAGTGGCTCGAGCTGCTGGCCGCGGGAAAACAAATCACCTTCCCGCGGCGCATGGATGGTGGCGGTGGACTCGAGGGTCTCGAAGAAACGCTCAAGCTCATCACCGTCTATCGCTGGCTCGCGCTAAAATTTCCCGAGTCCTTCCGCGATCTGGCTTACGTGGAAGCGCTCCGCCGTGACGCCACCGAGCAAACGCAGACGATTTTGCGCCGTAACTGGGGCAAGCAAGGCCTCAGTCGCCGCGAATGCGTGCAGTGCGGCCGCGCCCTGCTACCCAGCACCCCGCACCGCACGTGTCGCGACTGTCACATGGCGGGCTACGCGTAGCGCGTGCAGAAAGCGCGCATCGGCCAAGCGCAAAGACGCGAAGAGCCGCCAAGATTCGCAAAGTCCCCTGCCTTGCTTGGCGCGTCTTTGCGGTTCTTCGCGTCTTTGCGCTTATTGTCCTTACTCAATCGATCTCCAACACCGTCCCCGCAATGTGGCGCGGGCCGTTCTCACGGTTGAAATAGTAGGTCACGAGCACCTGCCCTCCGGCCAGCCGCGTGGCCCACGGGTAGCCAATGTCAGTCGTGCCCCCGTCGGTGCGCAGCACCAACTCGGAAGCGGTCGCGAAATCGGTGCACTCGGAATTCAAAATGCGTGCACGGATGCCCAACGGTTTATGCCGGTAGCCATAGACGAGCAGCACCCGATCGTCGCGCAAACGGAGCGCCTGAAGCGGGTGGCCCTGAAAGCCCATATCCTGCCATGGTTGGAACGTCTTGCCTCCGTCCGTCGACCGCGCGACACAGGCGCGGTCGTTGAAATTCGCGGTGCGCAGGAATGCCACGAGGTCGCCCTTCGGCGTTTCGTAGATCGACGTCTCGTTGAAGGTGATCTTGGGGTCCACCGCCACCGGGGCGGCGTAGCGCCAACTCTGTCCCTGGTCGTCGGATACGAGCAAGTGCACGGAATTTTTGCGCGGAGCGACCAGGTCCGTCGCCGCCACCGCCCAATACAACTGGCCCGACTTTCCCTCCCACAATGCACCGCGATTATACGCGGGCACCGGCTGGCCGTAGGGATCCAGATTGAGTTCGGGCTCGATGTGCGGCGGATACGTTGGGCCCGTCCAAGTCTGGCCGCCGTCGCGGGAGCGCACGAAGTAGCCACCGAGAAAAATCACCCCGGGTTTATTCTGCAGGAAAGGCGTCTTCAGTTTGGCCACCACCTCCGGCTGCAAGAACTGCCAGCCGTAGCTCGCGCAGAGCAGCGTGCCATCGCGCAACTGCAACAAACACGGATCCTGCGATCCGCCCGTGGCGTGGGCATAGATCAACGCCGGTTCTTTCGACCACGTGGCTCCCCCGTCGCGCGAGCGCACGCTAACCAGGTAGCTGTTGGGGTCCACGTGAGAATAGCTTTTCTCCCCGAGCGCCAGGCGCGACGGCGCGCGCCGAAACGCCACCAGCAGCTCACCATCCGGGCGCGTGACGACGGATGGAAACGCCGCGTAAAACTTCGCGTCGTCGTAAATCATCACGTCGCGGACTTTGCGCACCCCCGGTGCCAAATCCGCAGCAGCGAGCGAGGCAGTGACCAGCAGGACAGGCGAAATACCGCAGAGAAACGCGCGCAGGCGGCAAGATTTCGAGTTCATGAGATCCCGACCACGCTGGCGCCCCGCCCTCGATTGTCGCGCAAAATTCGGCCGCTCGTCGAGCCCCCGCGCTGCCGGACGGGCGGCGAACCACCCACGGCCAGCGCCTGCGCATAAACCGCAATCCGTGGAGTGGATACGCACTTGCCACCCGCACGGTCGATCATTCGTTTTAGAGAGTCTTTACACCGGAAGCGACGGCTTGGCCCTCCCGCGCCCCGGAAATCACCCGTCCCTCTCCCATGCCCGTCCCTCCCTCGCCACTGCCACGCCCGCCCACCCGGTGCGGTGTATTCGATTTATCAGCACGGAGGCATCCCGGACGCGCCTTTACCATCATTCAGGTGATGCTGAGCATGACCATCGGCAGCATCGTGATGTCATTTGCCGTGCCCAAGGTGAAACAGGCCGAGCGCCAGTCGCGCTCGACCATCATCGTGGCCGATCTGCGCACCTTTGCGACGGCCTTCGAGGGCTATGCTCAAGAGCGGGGCAGCTGGCCCGCCGAGACGAGCGCAGGGGAACTGCCCGCAGAAATGAGCGAGCGTCTCGGCCCCACGGGCTGGAGGCGCGTCACGCCAATCGGGGGACAATACAACTGGGAAAATAACCAGATGCACGGAGGGGTGCGCTACCGCGCCGTCATTTCGATCTCTGAAACCGCGCTCTCACCGCTGCCGGTGAACGAGGAAGTTTTGTTGGAAATCGACCGCTTGATGGATGACGGCAATCTCGAGACCGGCCAATTCCGCATCGGCGTGAACAACGACCCGATCTACATTCTCCTGCAATGAGCGCAACCCCGGTGCCCGCTTACGACGTTACGCTTACGCAACTCAGCCCCGATGCCAGGAAGGCGGGCATCGAGTTCCCGGCGGCGACCCGCGCCGGCTTGACGCGCAAAGAGCTGCGCGCGCTGCTGAAGGCCGCGGCGGAGACCGCGCCGAGCGTGTCGTATCCCTTGACCCCGGAGCTGCGCGTAGTCGCGCCAACCGGCAACTACGTCATCCAACTCAAGGACGGTCGGATGAACTTTGTCAGCTGGGCATCGCTCAACTCCCGCGGGGGCACCCCGACTGTCGACCAAATCGTAGAGATTATTACTGGTGAAATTGTCGAGGGGGACGCCGGTCTGCCCGAGACCGCTCAGCCACAGTCAGGCGCCGGCTCGCGCGGCATGAAACGCGGCCTGCTCGTCGTAGTGCTTGTTGGTCTCGTGGTTGGCGTGAACGCTGTGACGTTCCTCCAAGCCAAGAAGCCCCCGGGTAATTTTCTTCCGCGTTATGCCGCGCTCGACGCCGGTCCCGCCGAACGCGTTTTGTCCTCCGTCGCCGGCGCGTATGAGACCGGCGGACAACCGGGAGATCGCAGGCTGCAGATTAGCCGCGAGGGTGCGGTGCAGTGGATTAAGTTTGGCGCGGGCCGGGCCGTTGCGGAACGCCGGGAATTCACGGTGAAAGCGGTTGAGGTGGCGGGCGCTCCCGCGCTTCTCACGAGTCGCGAGAGCCTGATTAAAATCAAAGATCCCGCGAACCTCGCGCTCTTCGGCGATAGCTACGTTCGCGTCGCGAAATAAATGCGGGGCGATCCCCTTTCGCGAGAGGGAATTCCGTCGCACGCCCAACTCCTCGCTGGCGCTCGCGCGCAGGTAGGGGACGTTACGCGACGCATGATCGGAAATGTCCTCACTTTCATCACGGCGGTCGGCGCATGTGCGCTCGCCACCGCGGCCGTCAGTAACTTTCTCCTTTGCCGCATACCCGTCCGGGTGCGAGCGCAAGCAGTCATCCCCTCCGCCCACCGAAGCCGCTGAGCCGCGGTGCTGTTTCCACGAAGGAGCCATTTGGGGAGGTGTCCCCGGCCGCGAGCTTTCCTACCCTTGGTCTCCCGGCTTCTCGTTCTCGCGCTCTTGCTGAGCGCCGGCGTCGCCTCTGCCCGCGCCTACAGCCTTTCGGGTTCCCGTTGGAAGACAGCGAGCGTCAACGTGCATCTGCAGCTCGGGCCCACTTCGGTGGCGCTGAGCGACGGATTCGCTTCGTGGGGCGCGTCCGCCGAGGACGCGCTCGCGGTCTGGAACTCTTCGATCAGCGCGACGCACTTTAATGTCGTCCGCGACTCCACCGTCACTCGCGTTGAAGCCAACCGAATCAACAATGTCTTTTTCAGTGGTGATATCTATGGCGAGGCATGGGGCAGCGGGGTGCTTGCCGTCACTCTGACCTACACCACGGGCACCTCCATCGTGGAGGCGGATGTGCTTTTCAATAATCGGTTGAGTTGGAACTCCTATCGCGGCGCACTCCGCTCTGGCGTCATGGATTTTCATCGAGTGGCGCTGCACGAATTCGGCCACGCGCTCGGGCTCGAGCATCCCGATGCGCATGGACAATCCGTGATCGCGTTGATGAACAGCCACGTCAGCACGCTCGACGGCCTCGCCGCGGATGATGTGAGCGGTGCGCAAGCGATCTACGGCGCCCCTGTCGTCGCCGCGCCCGCGATCGCCGCACCCACCATCTCCCTGCAACCCACGAGTCGCACCGTGATAGTCGGTCAGGCCACGACGTTCACCGTCGGTGTAAATACCTCGGCGCCCGTTGCCTACCAATGGCTCAAGGCCGGCGCCGCACTGACCAACGCGACAGGCGCAACACTCACGCTCAGCCCCGTCGCGCTGAACGACGCAGGCAACTACAGCGTCCGCGTCACCAACGCGGGCGGGGCCGTAACCAGCACGTCGGCGACGCTCACGGTAAATCCAGTTCCTGCGCCCACCACCACGGCTCCCACGGCGACTCCTCCGAGCACAACAGCTCCTACGACTACAACTCCCACCGCAAGCACGCCCACTACCACCACGCCGACCGCGCCAACCACCGCGACGCCGACAACTTCCACGCCGACCGCCAGCACCCCTACCGCGACCACCCCAACAACGTCTACGCCGACTGCGACACCGACCAACGGGACACCAACAACATCCACCCCCACGACAAGCATCCCAACAACGTCCACGCCCACGAGCACGCCCACCACAGCCACTCCTACCACGTCAGTTCCCACCACGAGCACGCCGACCACGGCGACTCCGACGACCGCTACGCCCACGACCGTGACGCCCACCGTCACCACCCCGACCATTCCGGTCGCCATCACACCCGTCGTCCCACCGCCCCCCACGATCGTCGTCGCGCCGAGCGCCCAAACCCTGGCCTCGGGTGAGCACCTGACCTTGAGCGTCAGCGCATCCGGCGGTGGAACGCTCACGTATCAGTGGTTCAAGGACGACCGGGAGCTCGTCGGCGCCACAGCCACGACGTTCACGCGGGCTGCGGCGCGCCCCGCCGATGCCGGAAACTATCGGGTGCAAATCGCCAACGCCGGCGGATCGGTCACGACGAACGCGGTGACGGTCACGGTGAGATACAGCCGGCTCGTGAATCTCTCCACCCGCGCTTTCGTGCCGCCGGGGGCTGCGCTCACGCCCGGCTTCTACGTGCGCGGCGCAACTGCGAAACCCCTGCTGATTCGCGCCGTGGGGCCGACACTTTCCCTCTTCGGAATCGGCACCGCGCTGGCGGAAGCGAAGCTGGAGGTGATTGCGCAGGAAACCACGACGATCGTCGCGGCCAACAATGACTGGGGCGGCGGCCCGGCCTTGCGCGAGACTTTTGCCCGGGTCGGCGCCTTCCCGCTGGCCGCCGATTCCAAAGACGCCGCAGTCCAAGCCAGCCTGATACCCGGTGGCTACACCACGCGGGTGACCACCGGTGACAGCACCACCTCCGGCATCACGCTCGCCGAAATCTACGACGCCGAGCCGCTCGCCACGTCGACGTCCCAACTGGTCAACGTTTCCACGCTCGGCTTTGTCGGCCCCGGGGATCAAGTGCTGACCGCGGGGTTCGTGATCGGCGGCAATGCGACCAAACAGGTGCTGATTCGCGCAGTCGGTCCGGGGCTCGCTCCGTTTGGGGTGAGCGACCGTCTCGCCAATCCGCAACTCGGCCTGGTGCCGTTCGGCGCCACGGAACCCATCGCCTCCAATGATGACTGGCCGAATTTGGTTAACCTTCAAGCGGCGTTCACCACCGCGGGAGCCTTCGCGCTCACTCCGGGTAGCGCGGACGCCGCGCTCGTGATCACCTTGGAACCGGGGGCCTACACCGTGATTGTGTCGGGCGTGAGTGGCACGGCCACCGGCACTGCGCTGGTGGAAATCTACGACCTGGATCCTTGAGTCGCGGTCTGGCTACCGAACCTGCCCTTTGGCGCGCACCTCGCCAAGGAGAGCCTGTAGTTCCTTCACCTTGGCCGGCAGCTTCGCGTAAAGATTGTCCCGCTGCGCGAGATCTTTGCCGAGATCGTAGAGCTCACCGGGCTGATCATGAGCAGCATAATTGTTCGCGGCATCGAACCAGGGCGGCACCCGGGAGACCGCGCCGGTTTTTGCCGCAACCAATAACCATTGCTCGTGCCGCAGCGCGTAGCCGTTGGGGTGGGTGCTGTGCACGACAGTGCGGCGCGGACTCGGCGCGCGTGATTTCCACACCGGCAGGAGATCATGACTGTCCTCGGCTGCACCCGCCGGGAGCTTGGCCCCGGTCGCGGCGGCAAACGTCGCCATGAGGTCGACCTGGCTGGTCAACGCGGCGCTCACTGCGCCCGCCGCAACCACCCCAGGCCAGCGCACCAAAAATGGCACGCGATGGCCGCCTTCCCACAAGTCACGTTTCACGCCCCGCAGCGGCCCGGAGCTGCGATGATCGGAATTCTGGATACGCGGGTAAGCGTAGTGCTCCGCGCCGTTATCCGCCGAGAAAACCACGATCGTATTGTCGCGCGCGCCGAGCTCGTCGATCGCCTTGAGGATGCGGCCGACGGTATCGTCCGTCTGCACCATGAAGTCGCCGTAGCCGCCCGCCTTCGACTTGCCGACAAACTCCGCCGTCGGAACGATCGGCGCGTGAGGCGAAGTGAACGGCACATAAAGGAAGAAGGGCTCCGCTTTCCCGCGCTGCGTCTGCAGCCAGGCAATCGCCTTCTCGGTCAACGTCGGCATCACCGCGAAAAAGTCCCAGCCCTTCACCATCGGGCCGGGCCGCGCCTCCCAATTACCCTCGGCCGCCTGGGGCGGCGTTTGCAGCGGGACGTCGGGCGCGGTGAGCACTCGATCGTTCTCGAACCAGGCGTAGGGCGGAAAATTCGGGACATCGTCGCCGAAGTAATAATCAAACCCGTGATCGAGCGGCCCGCCCGGAATCCGCTTCGACCAGTCGAACGCATCCGGTGCGTATCCGGTCTTTGGATCCGGCTTGGCGCCGGGTCGCTTGATTGCATCCCAGTCCCAGCCGAGGTGCCACTTGCCGACACACGCCGTGCGGTAGCCGCGTTCCTTCAGCATCTCGGGCAAGGTCAGCTCCGCCGCATCGAAGACGGGCGGCTCGAAGGAATTCACGATCTTGTGAAATTTTCTCCAGTGGAAGCGCCCCGTGAGCATCGCGTAACGGCTAGGCGTGCACACGCCCGAAGAACTGTGCGCGTCCGTAAACCGCGTGCCGTCGCGCGCGAGCTGGTCGAGATGCGGGGTCGGAATCTTCGACTGCGGATTCTGGATCGCCAGATCGCCGTAGCCCATATCGTCAGCGTAGAGGATGACGATGTTGGGCCGACGCGAGTCGCCAGCGGATTCCGCGCGACCCGCGAAGACGAGAAGGAAGAAGACGGCGAAAAATGGTCTCATAGGGAAAATCGGTCCGAGGTGGAGCGGCTTGACCTCAAGCCGCTGGTTTGGAGTTGGCGAACACGACGCCCGCAGCCAACGCCCTGAAGCGGCTTGGGGTCAAGCCGCTCCACCGCTATCATCGGATGGTCTGCGGCGGCGGAGGTGCCTGCCCCTCGACGAATTCCATCGGCCGCCGATCGCGTTGCAGCGCAGCATCGAATTCGCCCGCGATACGCGTCAGTCGCGCGACCACCGCCGGATGTTCCGCGGCGACGTTGCGCGCTTCCCCCGCATCTTCCGCGAGATCGTAGAGCTCGGGGAGAGCCAGCAGCCGGTGCTGGCTTTCAAATATCCGTGGCTGGTGATCGAACCACAGGCTCGCGGGCCGCGGCTCTGGTCGGCGATCGACCGCGACAAACGGGGCTGCAAAACGGCGCAGCGGAATACGCATCGGTAAACCGCACGCCCTCGCGCGCCACCCGATCGAGCCGCGGCGTCGCGATCGTCGACGCGCCGTAGCACCCGAGATCACCGTAGCCGAGATCATCGGCGAGGATCACAATGACGTTGGGCGGGGTGGCAGCGCGCACCAAGCTCGCCATCGCGACGAGCACGACCAGCCAACATGCGATACGCCGATTCATGCCTTGAGGTGGAGCGCGTTGTCCCCAACGCGCTTCAGGTTGGGCGCACGCATTTCAAACCAGCGTCTTGGGGACAAGCCGCTCCACCTTGATCTCCTCAATGCGGTGCCGCGACCGCGCCACCCGTCGCCGTCGTGTCTTTTGGCGGATGGAAGAAGAGCGCGAGAGCGATCGCGGCCGCCGATGCAGCAGCCATCGGCACCAGGAAGAGGCCCTTGAAATCGACGACGTTGGCCTTGGTGAAGACCGACTGCATGAGCCACGGGCAGATCGAAAACGCCAGCAGCGCGCCGAACCCCAGGATCTGGAGGTTGAAGAGCCCCTGCGCGCTCGAGCGGATGTCCTTCGGGAAATAAGCGTCGACGAAGATATAGACCGTCGCGAAGAAGAACGCGTAGCAAATGCCGTGCAGCACCTGGACGAGGATGATCGCGCCCGCGCTCTCCGGCATGAACGCATACACCGCAAAACGCGCCGCGTGGCCCAAGATTCCGACGATCATCGTCGTGCGCCAACCGAACTTCTTCAGCGTGGCGCCGAGGACGAACATCGTGAGAATTTCCGCGATCTGGCCGATACTCATCACGGGGGTAATCCAGTTCGCCGCGATGCCGACGCCGCCGTCCTTGACGGGCGTGCCGAGGAATACGCCGGTCCAACTGAAGTAGCAGTTGTGCACGAACGAATCGACGAGGGTCACCAGCCAAAGCACGAGGACGAACGGATGCTTGAGCAGCTTCATCGCCTCGAGCCACGCGAGCTTTTCGGCGGTGCCGGCGACGGCCTTCTTCGGCGGGGTGTGCGGCAGCATCAAGCTGAAGGCCGCGAGGGTGAGAGAGGCGATGCCAGCCACGATAAACGTCCACTTGGTGGCCGCTTTGGCGGCTTCACCGGCGAGCGGGTTGGCGAGCGCCGCCCCGAGCCAGGCCACGAAGCCGGACGGATTCAGTGCATCGACCTTGGCCCAATCCACGAAGATGAAAACGAACGGCCACGCGGCGAGAATCCAGCCGACGGTGCCGCCCATGCGCACGATGCCGAACTCCTTGCCCGCGTCCTTCATGTTGGCGAACGCGATCGCGTTGGTGATCGAGATGGTCGGCACGTAGAGCAGGCAATGCACGAGCATCAGGAGGAAGAACGGCATGAACTCTTTCGTGAAACCGCAGCCCAGGATCGCGAGACCGCCGATCAGATGGGACACCGCCAAAAATTTTTGCGCGGCGAATTTTCGATCCGCCCACTGATTGCTGAAAAACATGCCGACGATCGAGGCGACGGGAAACGCGTTCAGGATCAGGGATTGCTGCGTGGGCGTGAACCCGAGGCTGGGCAGGTATCCAAAAATCAAGGGCAGCCATGCGCCCCAGATAAAGAACTCGAGCGCCATCATGATGAAGAGGCGTCCGCGGTAGGACTGAGACGGAGGAGGTGTCATTGGGGGAGTTGAAAGTTGGAACGGTGGAAGGGAGAAACCGCTAATGGTCGCTAATCGACGCTAACGAAACTCTGAACTATCCAATCTGGAAATCAGGAACTCAGGAAAAAGGCATTCCAACCGAGAGAAAGCACCCGTTATTTGATGCGTCTTTCCGGATTTCCTGAGTTCCAGATTTGCCCGGCTGCATTGTTCAAAGTCTCCATGAAATCCAGTGATTTGGATTAGCGTCTATCAGCGTTCATCAGCGGTTTCACTCAAACGCCTTCACGGCTTCCACGTCCCCTGCGCCACGGCGGGCACAAACGTATCGAGGCCCGGAGGCGGGAAATCCAAGGTGCGGCCTTGCTCCGCGCTCATGTAGGCGGCCATGAGGATCTGCACGACCTCGAGCCCATCGTCGAAGGTGAGCTCCGGCGTCTTGCCCTGGAGGAAGCACTGCACGAAATGGCGGTTCTCCGCCTCGTAGCCGTATTCGGCCGCCTCGTTGCCCACGATCGGCATCTGGCCCTGTTCGGCGTTCTGCTTCTCGACGAGATCCTCGCCCGACTTGCCGACGACGCGTCGACTGAGAAAGAGCTGGCTGCCCGTGTTGAGCGAGTTGTGGGAAAATGAATACTCCGGCCCGAGCAGCTCCGTCGCCAGTCGCAGACCCGCGCCAACGAAACTCCACGACGTCGTGACCTCGCCGATCAGCGGATGCCCCGCGTCGTCGACATACTCGATCGTCGCGCGTGCGAAATCTTCCGACGGCCGCTTCGCGTAATCCACTTCCGGCCCCATCGTCTCCCGCAAAATTTTCACGTATTCGGGCCGCGACCACTTCAGGCTATGGATGTGCGCGGTGATCTTGGTGGGCCGGATGCTCGCACGCGGCTTGTTCGGATCACTGAGCAGGAAGCGCACGACCTCGACGCTGTGACACATCATGTCGTTGAGCACGCCGCCACCCTGTTGCGCGCCTTGCCAAAACCACGGCATGTGGGGCCCGCTGTGTTCCTCAGCGGCCCGCGCCAAATACGGCCGGCCCGCGATCGATGCGCCGCGCGCCCACGCGAGCGCCCGCCCCTTCATCAACGACGGCACAAACAACTGATCCTCGAGATAACCGTGCAACACGCCCGCGCGCTTGATCAGCTCAACGCAGCGCTTCGCCTCCGCGACATTGCGCGCGAGCGGTTTCTCACAGGCGACGCCCACGAGCCGGCCTTTACCCGACTCAATGGCCGCGACGATCTCCTCGAGATTCTCCACGCGTTTGTGATTCGGTCCGCAGATCCACAGCGCATCGATCGCCGGATCAGCGACCATTTCCGTGATGGACGAATACACGCGAGTCTCGCCCACCCCGAGCGAGCGGGCGAGCGCGGCGGCCTCGGCGGCGTTTTTCGCGTTGGGGCTCCAGATACCCATGATGTCGGCGTCGCGCACGGCGAGCCACGACTGGATGTGAAACTTGGTGATGAAGCCGCTACCGACAAAACCGACGCCGAGACGTTTGGACATAGGGGTGCCGGCATGAAGCACAAGCCACCGCCGAAGGAGAATCTAAAAATGGAAGGGAATGCGGGTCTGCCGCAGGCCTCAGGTGGCACGAGTGTTACCCACGGCCCGGCGACCAAACATCCGCCACACCGCATACGACAGCACCATCGTCGCCCCAAAGGTCAGGGCGGCGGTCTTGAACGAATCGTCCGCAGCTTTCGAATACGCGGCGGTCACGGAGTAGATCACCGCGACGATGAAATTGGGCAGGAGCGTGGCCAGGAAGATTCGTTTCACCGGCACACCCGTCGCGGCGGCCAGGATGACCGACGTCTCGGCCAGCACCGGCACGCTGCGGAGACACGCAAGCGTGAGCGTGAGCCGGCTTTGCAGGGATTCCCGCATGCGCGCGATTTCCGCGTCGGGGATAAATTTCGGCGCGATGCGCCCCACGGCCGCGCGTCCGATCCAGGCCGCGCCGAGGACGCCCAGCGCCATGCCGATCGTGCCACCCACGATCCCCGCGACCCAACCCGCCTTCCACGCGAGCGTCATGATGACCACGGTCGCCGGCACGGGCGCGACGGAGTCAGCGGCGAGCAACACGATCGCGAGGATCGTCAGCGTGCTCACCTGTAAATCCCGCGACTGCAGGACAAACGCA
>JANPIT010000082.1:0-1586 GCA_031425115.1 Opitutaceae bacterium
CGAGTGGCGGAACGAAAGCCGCGCGCGGAGCGCACGGCCCACCTTTTGGTATCCGTTCCGTCGAGGAAGAACGGGATCGACTGAATTTCTACGGCTAAGGGATCTGAACACTTGAATCTGGAAATCAGGAACTCACAAAAAAGGCTCAGATCGCCTGAAAGAATCGCTGCCCATTTTGATGGTTCCTCCTGATTTCCTGAGTTCCAGATTGGTTGGGCTGCATTCTTCAGAGGCTCCCTAAGAGGCGCGCGCGGGTCGGGGGTGCGAGTCGAGTGCACTGACCCGGGCGACAGCGGTGAGAGTTTCTTGCCCGCGGCGGCGCTGGTTTCGGGGAGCGCGATTTGGTCGGAGAGTAACGTCAGACCGTTTCCGTCGTCTCGCTGGCCACCGTGCTGCTTTTACAACCTCACGCTCGCTGTCGGCATCAATCCCGTTGGGCTGCATGCCCATGGCGCACGCGCCAAAACGCCTCGTGCGCTATTTTCTTAGAATCGCGTCGAAACCTTTGACGTATCCGTGCGGTTACAAGAGAAGTTGGCCCCATTTTCTGTGCTCAGGTCGGTAACCCGTTTCACGCTCATCCTCGTGTTGTTCCCTGTCTCCCAGCCGCGCGTCGTCGGCCCCCTTACCACGCTCCTGGCCGTTGCGCTGCTCGCCGGCTGTAACCGCAACCCGCCGCCGACCGCCGCCGGTGGGTCCGCGGCGGCGACGAGCGCCAGCACGCCGGCAACCCCGGCGGCCAACGCCACTCCCGCATCCAAGTCCGGCACGCCGGCGACGCCAGGCGCGGGTGCCGTGGCAAACGCTCCAATCACCAAGACAGGCACGCCTGGTGGACCCGGCGGAGCGCCGGGCGGGGCCGGGGCGGGTGCGGGGTCGATGAAGCAGCGGCCGGATACGGGCGAGCGCGACAAGGCCCGGCAGAGCGCGGCTGAGATGGTGCCGGTCGAGACGGGACTCGTGACCCGTGGCGCGATTTCCGCGTTTCTCACTTTCAATTCCACGCTCGAGACGGAATCGATCGTCGATGTTTATGCGCAGACGTCCGGACAGGTGGAGACGCTCATGGTCGAGGAAGGGCGCATCGTGCAGGAGGGCGATCCGCTCTTGAAAATCGAGGACCGCGAACTGCGGGTCGATGCCGAGGAAAACACGGCGAACTTCGAGCACTTGAAGAAGAATTTTGCGCGCACCGCGGATCTGTGGGAGCGCAATTTGCTCAACAAGCAGGACTACGAGACGCAGGCCTATCAACTCGAGCAGGCCCGGCTGCGGCTCGAGCGCGCCAAGATCCGCCTGGCCTATGCGACGGTGCGCGCGCCGTTTGCCGGCGTAATCTCGGCGCGCGAAACCCAGGTCGGTGCCCGCGTGGGCACGGGCACGAAGCTATTCTCGATGGTGAAGCTCGATGACATTGTCGCGCGGGTGTTTGTCCCCGGGCGCTACCTGCCGATCGTCGCCGAGAACCAGCCCGCGGTGGTCACGTCCGAGTTTTTACCGGACCGGGTTTTTCAAGGCTGGGTAAAGCGCATCAGCCCAGTCATCGACCCAAAGAGCGGCACGTTCAAGGTGACGATCGGCGTGAA
>JANPIT010000083.1:0-4681 GCA_031425115.1 Opitutaceae bacterium
CAGGCGAAGCTGCATCCGCATCTTGGGAACTTCGATGTCCACGCCCGCCTTGATGGAATTGAAGATGATCCCGTGCACCTGGGCTGGCGCGCCCATGTTCGCCTTGCGGAAACTGGACGACAGTTGGTGGAATTTTTGCAGCTTTTCCACGAGCAGCGTGAAACCGATCAGGCTCAACGCGTCGGGATTGGCCGGCACGTAGATCTCGTTCGAGGAAAACACGCCGCATTGCGAAGCGCGGAGAATATTCGGCGGGCAATCGAAGAGGATGAAGTCGTAATTCGCCTCGACCTGCGCGAGCTGCTCATAAAACACGAGATACGGCGGGCGCTTGGGGTCACCGTTATACTCGTTCTCGAGGTCGACCAGGTTGAACGTCGTCGGCACCAGATCCAGGCCGGGGAGCAGTTTCTCGCCCGTCTTTCCTTCGACCACGTCCTTGATGATCATGTCCTTCACCTGGCCCTTGCCCGGCTCGAAGATCGAATAGATCGCGCCCTCGCCGGTGGCGTTGATCTTATTCCAGCGATCGAGCTTTAGCAGCCAGATGCTCGCGTTCGACTGCGTGTCGAAATCGAACAGCAAAACCCTCTTGCCCATTTTGGCGAGTGCGGCGGCCGTGTTGACGATAAGGGAGGTCTTGCCGACGCCGCCCTTGTAGTTGATGAAGCTGATTTTTCGCGCCATTCGTGATGCCGTTGACAAGCCCGGCGGGTAGCGGGTGAACATGCGCACCCCGTATCCGCGGTGCCAGACAAAAACAGGTGCGCGGGCTTTTACCAACGCTTTTGCCTCTTGTGAACAAATCTCCTCTTCGCGCGGCCATCCTGCAGCAGCTCCGCGAGGAACTCTCGCGCCAGACCAACGCCGCCGTGTCGGCGCGCGATGAGGCGATCAGCGAGGAGAGCCGGGCGCAGAGCAAATGGGACACTCACAGCCAGGAGGCCGCTTATCTCGCCGAAGCCCAGGCCAAGCTCGCGACCGAAATCGGCGCGAGTATCGAACTCTACGGGACGATGCCGTTGCCGGAATTCAAAGCCGACGACCTGATCGCCTTGGGCGCAGTCGTGGAGGTAGAGACAATCGCCGGAGGCAAACTGCGGCGCGCGTGCTATTTCATCGGACCGCGCGCCGGCGGCCTGGAAATCGCAGTCGACGGTCGCAGCATCCTCGTGCTCACGCCCCAATCTCCTCTCGGGCGCCAGCTCATCGGGCGTTGCATGGGCGATGACGTGACCTCGACAGGCCGTGGCTCAACCGGCCGCCAACGGATCGTTGCCATCGAATAGTTCCGGCACCATCCGGCGCACGGTCGACAGCGACTCTGCTAAACCCGCCGCACCAAGTCCGTATTTCAATCGTGCAGTTTGAACACGACGGGAACCGCCATCTTGAACGACACGATGCGACCGTCGCGACGACCGGGCTCAAACTTCCACTTGGCGACGGCACGCAGTGTTGGTTCTTCGAATACACGGTGCGATGAACTGACCACGCGGGGCTCGCGGACTGAGCCCGATTCGTCGACGACGAATTCCACCAGGACCTCTCCGTGCAGGCCGTCGCGCTTGCTCTCGAATGGATAAAGCGGGGCGGCTTGCAGTCGGGTGCGCGGGGGATTGTCGAGTTTGAGGCTACTCAGGATTCCGTCCGCGAATCCGCCCTTCTCCCCACCGGGAACGCCAATCGTGCCCTCGAGAACGCGTTCAAAATCTCCGATGCTCACAGGCCGGAGCGGAGGCGGTGGAATCGTGAAGCCTTCCGTCGTAACCAGCGCGATTGGCTCCACCAGCCCCGGCAAGGGCGCGTCCGGTGCAGCCGTTACCGTCGTTTTCTCGCTCGCTGGCTCTGGCTCCGACGGCGTCTCCGGTTCCGGCAGGGTAATCTCGTATCGAAAAATTGTCGGTTCCGGCGATTTTGGCGGGACGACGCGCGGCTCTTTGTTAAATCCGAACAGCGGCGCGGCATGAGCCGCGGCCGCGAAAGCAATCGGTAAACCGTAGTGACGTTCCATGATGATCTCCAGTTAGGGGTGAATTGAATCTCCAATTAGGATACGCGCAGCGGGCGGGAATATTAGAGGCCGCAGCTCTGCTGGCGCTTTCGTCGCGCGTGTGCGCTTGTGCCGGTGCAGTGAGTCGCTTTCGCTCGCGGTCATGCCGACGTCCCGCCGCCTCACGCGCCTTGTGTCCATGGCTGTGGTGCTGCACGCGGTGACGCTCTGCGCCGCTCCCGAGACTGCGCGGCCCGAGCCTTACCGCGGAGTGAATCCCGATTTGCTGTCGGGCGGATTGTTCGCGGTTCTCGACGCGGAGGGTGCGTTTGGATCCCGCGCGGCACCGCCACGCGCACTCGCCCTCTACCCTGACCTCGCAAAGGGTCGTCCGCTCGCGGTGCTCGATGCACGCGTCGGCACGAACGTCCGGCTCGGCGATGATCCCGATGCGCTCCCCGCAACGCAGCGCGGGCAGGCCGAGCCCCACCTCGTGCGCAGTGTCGCCAATCCGGATTTGCTCCTCGGCACTTTTCAGGAAGGACGATTCTTCGATTCGGGTGCGGTCGGCTGCGGCTACGCGGTGTCGCGCGACGGCGGATTCACCTGGACGCGCGGGTTGACGCCCAATCTCACGACCGCCACCGGCGGCCGCTTCAACCGCGCGACCGACCCCGTCGCGGGCGCGGGCCCGCAGGGCGACCTCTACCTTCAGGCTTTGGCTTCCGTGTCAGGTGCGTTTTCGACTGCGGCGGTGGTCGTCAGTCGCTCGACCGATGCGGGCGCAACGTGGTCGGCACCGTTCACGGTTTTTGAATCCACGACTGGCTCGGTCGGACCCGACAAAAACTGGCTCGCGGTGAATGACTACGCTGGCACGCCCAACTCGGGCCGGCTGGTGTCCACGTGGAGTAATTTCGTCAGCAACGCCGCGGGCGGGACCATCGGCATTCCGCTGGTCGCCTCCGTGAGCGACAACCGCGGTGCGACGTGGAGTGCCCCCATTGAGATCACGCCGCAGGGCTCGCTCAACCAGGGCACCCAACCGGTCTTTCTGCCGGACGGCTCGCTCGCGGTAGTTTACATCGCGTTCATCGACCCGAACAACACGACGCGCTTCAGTATCCACTGCAAACGCTCGCTCGACGGCGGCCGGACGTATCCTGGAGCGGCCAGCACCGTCGCAGCCTCGGTCGCCGGCTGGGACGATCCGGAGCTGCGCGACGGAGTGTTTCTCCCGTCGGCCACCGTGGCTCGGACAACGGGAAATATTTTCGTGACCTATACGGCGGTCATCGCCGGTTCGCCGCGCGTGCTGGTGACCCAGTCGACCGATCGCGGCGCGACGTGGACCGCACCGGTCATTGCGAGCGACCAACCGGCTGGGATCAGCGTGATGAATCCCGCGGTGGCCGCGTCACCCGATGGCCGCACTGTATCCATTTTCTTCATCGACAAACGCCACGCGCCCGATGGTCGCGGCTTCGTCGATCACTATGCCGCAGTTTCATTCGATGGTGGCGCGACCTGGCAGCCCAACCTACGGCTGAGCGAGATGAGCAGCGACATCCGCTTCGGCGCCGCGACGTCGCGCGGCATCATGCTCGGCGACTACCTCGGCATCGCTCCCTCACTCGCTCCCGACCAACCGTGCGTCGCGATTTGGTGCGATACGCGCACGGGAGATGCGGACCCGTGGACGGTGCGCTTCGCCCCGCGCCCGGCGCCGGATTTCGAGGCGTGGCAAATCGCGCACTTCAAAAAGAGCGAACTGAACGATGTTTCGCTCTCAGCCGAGCAGGCCGATTTCGACCAGGACGGCGCAGCCAATTTTTTCGAATTCGCGGCTGCCACAAATCCCAGACTCCGCGACTTCGGCGCATCGGTGGTCCAGAGCCAGGTGGCTGGAAACGTTTTGGATTTGGCGTTTCTTACGCGGCGCGGACTGGCGGCGACGGCGGAGATGGTGCTGTCCCTTGCGACTGCAGGGACCACGACACCGGGTGATCCACCCGCGGGAGACACGTCTCTTCGAATAGAGAACGGAGCCGGCATCATGCCGTCTGTGAGTGCGCCAGCTGCTCTGGAGTGGCGCACGTTTCGGGTGACTGGCAATTACGCCGGTGCGCAATTCCCCCCCCGGGTCGGTGAATTTTCCTCGGGGAGCTACGGCATAAGCTCGCGTGACGCGCCCACCGCACGAACCGATGCTCGTCTCGTCAATCTCGCCACTCGAGGACGCAGCGGTTCTGGCGCGAGTCAAATGATCGTCGGCTTCGTCCTCGACGGTAACAAATCCATCCTCCTTCGCGCCGCCGGTCCCGCCCTCGCCGCGCTCGGTGTGCCCGGGACGCTCCTCGATCCGCGCCTCACGCTCAGCGCGCCTGCATCCGATCTCGAGCGCACCAACGATAATTGGGGCCAGTCCGATGCGACTGCGGCGACCTTCGCGCGCGTCGGTGCATTTCCCTTCGCCGCGAACAGCCTCGACGCCGCCCTGCTGCTCTCGTTGGGCGCGCAGAGCTACAGCGCCATCACGTCGTCGGTCGGCAACGTCTCGGGCGTCGCGTTGGTCGAGGCCTACGATGCCGATGCGATTCCTGGCGCAGCCGGACGCCCGCGGCTTGTGAACCTCTCGACCCGCGGCGAGGCGGGCGCCGGCGATAACGCCTTGATCGCCGGCTTCGT
>JANPIT010000084.1:0-16350 GCA_031425115.1 Opitutaceae bacterium
GAAGTGCACCTGCTCGACAGCTATCGCCCACCCGGTTTCCCGCCCGCGCTCCTCGCGCCCTTGCACGCACAAGCGGTCGACACCAACGCGACGCTCACCTTGTCCGCGCCGTTCATCGGCAAACCCTCGCCCACGTTCCAATGGCAGAAGGACGGCACCAACCTCGACGGACAGACTAACTTTGCGCTTTCGGTGCCGAATTTTTCCGCCGCGCAGGCCGGAAACTACCGTGTGATCCTCAATAATTCTTCTGGCATGGTCACGACCGCGACCGCCGCGGTAACGGTCAACAAGGCCTCGCCTAATGTTAGCTGGTCCACTCCTGGCGCGATTACGTTTGGCACCGCACTCTCCGCCGCGCAGCTCAACGCCACTGCCGCGGTCCCTGGCACCTTCGTCTACACTCCCGCGTCGGGCACGGTGCTCAATGCGGGCGCAGGCCAAATCCTCTCGGTCACATTCACGCCCACGGACACCGCGAGCTATAATACAGTAACCGCGGCGGTTTCTCTCACCGTCAACCGGGCCACGCCGGTTGTCACCTGGAGTGCGCCCACTGCCATCACGTTTGGCACGCTGCTCTCGGGCTCTCAGCTAAATGCCGGGGCCAGCGTTCCCGGCACATTTGTCTACAGTCCCGCGGCTGGCACCCAGCTGAACGCCGGCGTAAACCAAGCCCTGTCGGTCACCTTTACCCCGAACGACACCACCAACTACAACTCGGCCACGGGCTCGACTACGATCACGGTTAACAGGGCGACGCCCACCATCACGTGGACTGCGCCCTCGGATATCGTCTACGGAACCGCGCTCTCGAATGCCCAGCTCAACGCGACGGCCAGCGTCCCCGGCACTTTCGCCTACACGCCCGCCGCCGGCACCGTGTTGAATGCCGGTGCGAACCAATCCCTGGCGGTAACTTTCACGCCAACGGACAGCGCGAATTACACGACCGCTACAGGTTCGACCACCCTCAGCGTCAGCAAGGCTACTCCCACCATTACGTGGACGACGCCCGCTGCGATCGTGTTTGGCACGCAGCTCTCCGCGACCCAGCTCAACGCCAGCTCCGGCGGCATCGCCGGCACGTTCGCCTACAGTCCCGCGGCTGGCACCGTTCTGCCCGTTGGCGCAGCGCAGACTCTTTCGGTCACGTTCACGCCTTCCGATTCGGTGAATTATAATACCGCGACCGGCTCCACGACACTCTCCGTCACCAAAGCCACCCCGGTCATCACGTGGGGCACGCCCGCCGCCATCACGTTTGGCACCCCACTGTCCGGCACCCAGCTCAACGCCTCGACGCCCGTGTCCGGCACCTTCGCCTACACTCCCGCCGCTGGCACCGCCCTCAGCGTTGGCGCCTCGCAAGTGCTGTCGGTGACGTTCACGCCGACCGACACCGCGACCTATAATCCGGCCACCGCCACCACGACGATCACCGTCAACAAGGCGACGCCCACCATCACTTGGGCCGCGCCAGCCGAGATCGTTTACCCCATGGCCTTGTCGGCCACTCAACTGAACGCCACCGCCAGTGTGGGCGGCACCTTTGTCTACAGCCCCGCCGCCGGCACTGTCCTGGAGCCCGGCGCCGCACAGACGCTGTCCGTGACGTTCACGCCGACCGATTCCACGAATTACAATAGCGCGACTGGCTCCACCACCATTACAGTCCAGCCGGGAGTCGCAACGGTTGCGCTCAACAATCTCACCCACACCTATAATGGCGCCGTCAAAGGCGCCGGGGCCACGACCGTTCCCGATGGTTTGAGTGTTTCCTTTAGCTATTCCACCCCGTCGGGCAACGCTCCCGTCAACGTGGGTTCATATACCGTGACGGCAACCGTGGTCAGCCCCCGCTATACGGGGACCGCCACGGGCACTCTCACGATCAATAAAGCCGACCAGACGATCGCTTTTGCGGGTCCGCTGTCGCGTTCCCTTGACGCGGGGAATCTTATATTGAGCGCCACGGTCAACTCTCCTCTGGGAGTGACGTTCAGCCTTTCCAACCCGAGTTCTGGCACGGTCGCGACTCTGGTCGGCAATACCCTGACCCTCGCCAATGTCGGGACCATCACCGTCACCGCCAGCCAGGCCGGCGACAGCAATTACAACAGCGCTGCCCCCGTCTCGCAGGTTTTGACGGTCACGAACCAGAGCCAGGCGCTCACGTTCGCGCAGTCCCAATTGCCGAACAAGACGTTTGAGGACGCGCCCTTCGCGATCTCCGCCACCAGCAATCGCGGGCTCCTCGTAACGTTTACCAGTTCGAATCCCGCCGTCGCGACGGTCGCGCCGGGAACTCTGACCGCGGGTGTGACCTCCGCAATGGTCACAATCGTCGGCGCCGGCTCCACGACGATTACTGCCACTCAGGCCGGCAACAGCGATACCGGCTCGGCCGATCCGGTGCCACGCACCTTCACCGTCGCTCCGAAAGCCGCGACGATCGTTCTCGGCAGTCTCGCCCAGCCTTATACCGGCACTCCGCGCGCTGCGACTGCGACGACCACGCCTCCGGGCTTGAACGTCGCCTTCACCTACACGCCGACCGGCGGCACCCCGTCGGCCACGGCTCCAACCAATGCCGGCACCTACGCAGTCAGCGCGACCATCAGCGGTGCGACGCCTCCGGAATCCAACTACACCGGCACCACCACCGGCACCCTCGTCATCGCGAAGGCCGCGCAGACCATCGCGTTCACCGATATCCTCTCGCCCAAATTCGTGGACACCGGTGCCTTCAGCCTGACGGCCACCGCGAGTTCTGGCCTCGGCGTAACCTTCGAAAGCTCCAATCCCGCCGTCGCCCGCGTCGATGGCAATATCGTGACGGTGCTCACCCTCGGCACTACGACGATTACGGCGACTCAAGCAGGTGACTCTAACTACAACGCCGCGCCCAACGCGCCGCAACCACTCGTCGTCCGCCCTCGCGCCCCCGTCATCGCCTCGCACCCGTCGCTCGCTCAAACCGTGGTCGCGGGTAGTAACTTCTTCTTCGGCCCGATCGTGCTCAACGGGTTCTCGTCGCCGGCGACCTTCACCATCGCGACCACGCCGACCGGCCTGTCCGGCCTCGCCGTCAACGCAAGCACCGGCGCCATCAGCGGACTGCTGACGGGCACGCCGGGTGTATATAACATTGTGCTCACGGTCTCGAACGACTCGGGCGTCGATAGCAAGACCATCGTCCTCACGCTAAATCCGCCCGCGCCCGTCTTCACGAGCCCGGCTTCAGTCACCGGCACGGTCGCCACGGGTGGCACACTCTATACTGCGGTCGCCACGAACGCCGCGTCTTATACGCTCACGGGCACGCTCCCTCCGAGCCTGACGTTTGCCAACGGCGTGATCTCGGGCACTCCCTCCCAGGCAGGAACTTTCCCGGTGACGATCACGGCCACCAACGTCACCGGATCCGTCTCCCTGGATCTGGTCATTCGCATCGTGGCGAATCCGAATTCGCCCGTGGTCACCAGCGCCGCATTGGTGAACGGCCAGGTTGGTGCGTTGCTTAACTATCAACTCACCTCCGTCGCTACCGGCACCAGCGCCGCACCGACCACTTATGCCGTCGCCGGCGCGTTGCCCAATGGACTCACCCTAAGCTCGTCCAGCGGCTTGGTCTCCGGCACGCCGGCCGTCGGTTCGGCCGGCACGTATAACGTCCATTTCGCCGCGACGAATTCCAACGGCACCGGCCTGCCACTCGCGGTGACGTTCGTCATCGCCCCGGCTGCCAATGCCCCGGTCATCACCAGCAACGGCACCGCCGCCGGCCAGGTCGGCCAGCCGTTCTCCTACACGATCGCCGCGAGCGGTTCGCCGACGAGCTACACGGCCACCGGTTTGCCCGCGGGTCTCTCCCTCACCGGTGCCGTTATCTCCGGTTCTCCGACGGCGGAGACGCCCGTCGGCTCGCCCGCGAGCGTCACGCTCACCGCTACCAACGCAACCGGCACTAGCAACCCGAAGACGCTCCTCATCACCATCACCGCCGGCCCCGGCACGCCCGTGATCACGAGCGGCTTGATGGCCAATCTGCGCGTGGGCGTCACCGGCTTCAGCTACACAATCACCGCCAGCCCGGCTGCGACCTCCTTTATCGCGACCGGTCTGCCGCCGGGCTTGAGCCTCACCGGCGCCGTGATCTCCGGCACCGCCACGCAGTCGGATGTCTTCGACGTCACCCTGCGCGGCGTGAACGCCTCGGGCACCGGTCCCGCGTCCACGCTCATGTTGAACGTGTTGGCCCCGCTCACCGCGCCCACGATCTCGAGCGCGGCAAGCGCGAGCGGCAAGGTAGGCACGGCCTTCACCACCTATAACATCGTCGCCGCGCCCGGTCCGATCATGGTCTACGCCGTCAGCGGCGCGCTGCCCCTGGGTCTTTCGCTCAACGCCACCAGCGGCGCGATCTCCGGCACGCCCTCGGTCGCCGGGCTCACCACGGTCGAAATCACCGCGACGAGCGCGGGCGGCACCAGCCTCCCCCAGACCCTCGTCATCAACATCGCGCCGGACGACCGCGTGCCCGTCATCACGAGCGCCGGCACCGCCACCGGCCGCGCCGGCGAAGCTTTCACCTACACCATCACCGCCACCAACACCGAGAAGATCGCCGGCACCGAGTTTTATGTGCCCTCAGTCGTGCTCGAAGCGATCAACCTCCCGCCCGGCCTCGCCGCCAATCCCTCGACCGGCCTCATCCAAGGCGTGCCGACCACCGTCGGGACCACCACGGCTTCGCTTGTCGGCACCAACGCCGCCGGCACTGGCCCCAGTCGCCGGCTCGATATCTCGATCGCGCCGGCCGCGTCCGCGCCGGTGATCGCAGGTGCCACGCTCGTCTCCGCCCGCGCAGGCGTGCCCTTCGCCTACACCATCGCCGTCGCGCCGCTCCCGTCTCCTGCCGCCACTGGTTTCGAAATGCTCGGCGCGCCAGCCTGGCTCGCGCTCGATAGCGCCACGGGTGCACTCGGTGGCTCGCCCACGGGCCCCGGTCAGGTGCGGGTGCAGCTCATCGCCCGCAACTCCGCCGGCGCCAGCTTGCCCGCCACGCTCACGATCAACGTCGCGGCCGCGGCCAACACCCCGGTCATCACCAGCTCGCGCACCGTCGAGGGCACGGCCGGGGCGGCGTTCGCCGGTTACCAGATCCAGGCGACCAATAGTCCCATCACGGCGTATCTCGCCGTGGGATTGCCACCGGGCCTCACGTTGAACACCACGACCGGCGCCATCGCCGGCACGCCCACCTCCTCGGGCACGTTTCCGGTGATCGTTTCCGCGACCAACGCGAACGGCGGCGGCGACGCGGTTGTCGTCACCTTCATTATCGCGCGCAGCGTCACCTTCGGTCTTTGAGCTCAGTCCTTCCGCCTCACATGAAACGCATTTCCTTCTCCTCACTTATCGTCGGGCTCGCCTTCCTCGTGCTGCCCTTCGCCTTGCGCGCGCAAACGCAGACGATCACCGGTGCCGCCGGCCAAGTTGGCGTGGATTACAGCTACCAGGTCACCTCAAACGCCACCCCGCCCGTCACGTGGGCCGCGACGGGCCTGCCTGGCGGCCTCGCCATCAACGCCTCCACCGGCCTCATCACCGGCCGGCCCACCACCGCCGGCACCGTTAGTGGCACCGTCTCGTTGACGAAGGATGGGATTACCAACTCGATCTCGATCTCGATCGCAATCGCCGCTGGCGTAGGCGCGCCGGCGATCACCAGCGCCACCACGCTCAGTCTCACGGCCGGCACCGCCATGGCGGCGCCCGGGTTCGCCATCACCGCCAGCCCCGCTGCGACCAGCTTCAATGTCGGCGCCCTGCCGACTGGCCTCTCGGTCGGCGGCACCGCCACTGCGCCCACGATCGTCGGCACGCCCACGACTGCGACCGTGGCCGGCACTCCCGCCCAGGTGTCGCTCAGCGCCAACAACGCCAGCGGCACCGGTGCGACCACCATTCTTAATATCACGATCGCGCCCTCTGCGACCGCGCCGGTTATTACGGCCGTGGCCGGCCTTGCCGTCACGGGTGTGCCCGCCGGCGCGCCCACCAGCCACACCGTCAGCGGCACGCTGAGCGTCACTGGCACCGCGACTTCCTTCATTGCCTCCGGCCTGCCTCTCGGCGTCAGCCTAAGTGCTGCCGGCGTGCTCAGCGGCAACACGACGCTGACCGGACGCTTCCCCATCACGGTGACCGCGACCGGCGCCGGCGGCACCAGCGCGCCCTTCGCGTTCGATCTCGTCGTAGGTGCCGTCCCCGTTATCACCTCCCTCGCCGCGACCGGCACCACCGGCACGTCCCTCTCGATTCCGCTCACCGCCAGTCCCGCGGCGACCAGTTTCAACCTCACGGGAACGCTCCCCGCCGGCCTCAGCTTTAACTCCGCGACTAACACCATCTCCGGCACGCCGACGACCGCCGGTGTCACGTCCGTGAGCCTCGGCGCGCAAAACGCCGTCGGCTCCGCATCCGCCGCCACACTCGTCATCACCATCAACGCGCCCTCCACGGGAGGCGGCGGTGGGGGCCGCGGTGGTGGCGGTGGAGGAACCGTCATCCCGCCCACGACGGTGGCAGCACCGACTATCACCACCTCGCCCACGAGCCAGTCCGTCACCGAGGGCGCCTCCGTGACGTTCAGCGCGTCCGCTGCCGGCGCCTCGCTCAACTTCCAGTGGAGCAAGAATGGCACGCCCATCAGCGGTGCGGTCGCCGCTACGTTAACATTGTCCAATGTTTCCCCGGCTGACGCGGGCGTCTACGCCGTGCTGGTTTCGAATACCGGCGGTTCACTCGTCAGCTCCGGCGCGACGCTCACGGTCACCCCGCGTGCGATTGAAGTGCCCGTCTTCACGACCCAGCCGGTCGCGCAATCAGCGACTGCAGGTGGGGCCGCCACCTTTGGCGTCGTCGCGACGGGCGCCGGCACCCTCACGTATCAGTGGCAGAAGGACGGCGTAGCCATCGCCGGTGCGACCAACGCTACGCTCAGCCTCAGCAATCTCAACCTCGCCTCCACCGGCGCCTACCGCGTCGTCGTCACGAACAGCGGCGGCAGCGTTACGTCCAATGCCGCCGCGCTCGTCGTCAGCATGCGTGCCATCAACGGCACTTACTTCGGCGCCTTCGGCAACAACGGCGGCAATTTTGCCCTCCTCGTGCGCGACGATCGCACCGGTGTTTTCCTCGGCTACGCCAGCGCTGAGCGCCTCGCACTGCTGAGCCGCGACGTCGTGATCGATGCCAACGGACGCTTCAGCGTCGCCCAGCCGGATCCACGCGGCGCGACCGCCTCGGCCGCGTCCGGCACGCCGGCTACGGCCGCGCACGCGGGAGAGTTTCATATCGACGGCGCGATCGCCGCCGACGGCACACTCTCCGGCACGGTCTCCGGTCTCAACTTGACCTTCAGCGCTCCGGCCGCCGCCAGCGCCGGCGCGACCTCCGCGCTCGCCGGCTTCTATCAAGGTGGTGCCGTCGCCGGCTCCGCCCAGAGCTATGCGCTCGTCAGTCCCGCCGGCCAGGCCCTCGTCATCAACGTCACGGGCGTCACCGCTGATGGCGGCGTGGGCACGGTCGCGGCGAATGGCACGATCGCAGCAACGACCGCCGCCAACGCCACGGTCACGGGCACCGTTTCGGCCGACAACGCGACGATCTCCACCAACGTAACGTCCGGCGGCGTCACGACAGTCTTTGGGGGCGCCAACAACGATGCGCGCACCGACGTGGAGAAACTGATCAACATCTCCACCCGCAGCCAGACCGGCACCGCCGCCAACACGCTCATCGCCGGCTTCGTCATTTCGGGTGATGCCGCGAAGCCGGTGCTCATCCGCGCCATCGGCCCGACCTTGGGCACCGCGTTCAACGTCGGGGGCTCGCTGAGCGCCGCCCGCTTGGAAATTTTCCGCGGCTCGACCTCGATCGCGGTCGGCAATGATTGGGGCTCGCCGGCGGCCGGTGCCCCCAGCGCCGCGACCATCGCGGCCACGGCCGCGCGGGTTGGCGCCTTTGCGCTCCCCGCCGCCAGCCGCGATGCCTCGCTCCTTCTCACGCTCGAGCCCGGCGCCTATACCGCCGTGGTTTCGGGTCAGGGCACGGCGAGCGGCGTGAGCCTGGTCGAGGTCTACGATGCGACTGACGGCGCCATCCTGCGCAGCCGCCGTATCATCAACATCGCTACACGCGCCACCGCCGGCACCGGCGACAACGCCCTCATCGCGGGCTTTTTCGTCAGCGGCACCGTCCCGAAGCGCCTCCTCATCCGCGGCGTCGGTCCGGGCCTCGCCCAGTTCGGCGTCACCGGCACGCTGGCCCGGCCGCAGTTGACGATAAACTCCGGCGCGACGGTGCTCGCACAGAACGCCGGTTGGACGACCTCGCCTGAGTCCGCGACGATTGCCTCGAGCGCCGCGCAAGTAGGCGCCTTCGCTTTCCCGGCCGGTAGTGCCGACGCCGCCCTCATCATCAACCTCGCTCCAGGCGCCTACACCGCCCAGGTCGCCGGCGTCGGCAACACGACCGGCGTCGCCCTCGTCGAAGTCTACGAGCTGCCGTAAAACGCCGTCGGTTTTGAACCACTAATCAGCACTAATAAGGGGTAGTTTTCAGGAATTCAGCCCAGGCAAACGGGGAGGAAACCGCTCATAAACGCTAATCGTCGCTGATGTCCGCGTCTTTTATCAGCGGCCATCAGCGCACATCAGCGGTTTCCTCCAGTATTTTTAACCGCATCGCACCGTTCCCACATTCCCTCAATTCCATCCGATTAGTGTTCATTAGTGGTTAAGTGTTTATTCCCGCCATGAAATCCCTGCTTCGTCCCCTTGTCGCCTCGCTGGCGATGCTGTCCGCCGCGTCGGCGTTCGCCCAGAGCGCCGCACTTAGTTCCGATACCTCCACGCTGGCACCGGCCGGCGGCACGGTCGTGCTCACCGCGGCGACGACTTACGACACGGCGCCGGGCGCGCTCGGCTGGTCGATCACCTTGCCGGCGGACTGGACCTTGGTGGCCGTGACCGGCCCGAATGTCCCGGCGATCAGTCCGGAGCCCGGCAGCTCGGGCGCGCTGGAGTTCGCGTTCACGCAAGTGCCGGCTGCACGCGTGGAGTTCTCGGTGCAGGTGCGCTATCCGGCGAATGCCGGCACCGCGCAAGCGACGTCCAAGGTGCTCGTCCGCGCGGACGGCAAGTTGACGACGCTCTCTCCTGCGCCCGTAGAGCTGCGCGGCGTGAACGTCACGGCTCAGAAGTCCCGCAACTAGTTTTCCCCGCTCGACCGCTGACCACCCGCGCTCATCGGGTGGTTTTGCTTAAGCCCCCTCGTTTACGCCTGTCGTGGTGTGCCCCGCACCAAGGTGGGAGACAGCGTCAAATTTCTCCCCCTTATGAGTGCCTTATTTTCCCGACGGGTGGTGCTGAGCTCGACGGCAACTGCGTCGACTCGGGTTTCGCTTTTCCATTCTGCAGACACGGACAGCGACCGCGTCCTCAGTCTCTTCGAACTGACGCGCGTGATCGAACTCTACAAAACGTGCGGGCACCGTGCGCACGGGCCGGTATCATGTGCTGGCGGGCACCGAGGACGGTTTCGCAGCGGGACCGTAGCACTTCGCCTCACTTCTTTCATGCAAATGCTGATCCGTGTTCTGTTCACCGCACTCGCATCATGCCTGGCGAGTAGCGCGTTTGCGCAGCTCGCTCTGCCATCGGCCGTCGTCGGGGTGCCGTATTCGTATCAGGTGACCATCAACCCGCCGGCGCCCGCGGGCACGGTTTACTCGGCCACGGGATTGCCGGCAGGGCTGGCCATCGGGGCCACCACCGGGTTGATCTCGGGCGTGCCGACCGCGGCAACGAACGCCACCGGCACCCTTTCAGTCACGTCCGGCACGACAACCAATACCGTCGGCTTCACTCTCGTGGTCAATGCCCCGACCTTGCAGGTGAACCCGACGGGAGCGGACACCGGAACCGGTTCATGGTCCGTATCCACGAATCAATTTCTCGCTGCGCGCTTCATCGTGGCGACCGCGTCGAAGGTCGTCGCCGTGCAGGGCGAATTCGCGAATGCATCGGGCACGCTTTTTGCGGCCCTGGTGCCGTTGGCTTCGCTTGGCGCGCTGCCGACCGGCAACACGACTTCCGGCGCGCCGTTCGGTGCGGGTGAGGTCATTGCGAGCGCCACCTTCGCCGTGCCGGCGGGATTCACCAATCCGATCGTCGTTCCCTTCAATGTCGACATTCCCCCTGGCGTTTACGGCGTGATTTTTGGGACCGGTCAATTCGGCGCCACCGGTTCGGGTTCGATGCGTCCCCACGCGAGCGTGGCCGGCGCGAGTTCCTTCTATTGGTATATCAATCCGGGTCCTACGTGGCGCAACGTCAGCACCACCCACTTTAAAATTGGGCTCGCCACCGTGGCGCTCGCGCCACCCGGCATCGCGATGATCTCTGCGCCGCGGCAAGTGGTGAACGTCCACCAGAGTCTGACCCTTGGCGCGACTGCTCTCGCGGCCACTGGCATTCAATGGAAACGCAACGGGCGCCCCATCGCGGGGGCTACGAACTCCAGTTACACTCTCACGAGCGCCAGTCCCGCGCGTGACGCCGGCTGGTATCAAGTCGTCGCGAGCAACAATGCCGGATCGACGACGAGCGCGGTCGTGTTCGTGAACGTCGTGGTGCCGAACGCGCAGATTGTAGAGTGGGGAAACTTTGTAGTAACCCCGCCGCCTCCTCCGGCGAATCTGGGCGATCTTTCCAATGTCGTCGTGGCTTCGAATCGCGCGGCAGCTTTGAAATCCGACGGCACGGTTGCGACGTGGGGATTCAATTCGAGCGGGGAATCGACTCCCCCGGCGGGTCTAAGCAACGTCGTCGCGCTCTCGATAGGCAGCGGTCATACCCTCGCCTTGAAGGCTGACGGCACCGTGGTGGGCTGGGGTGAGAATTCGCAAGGGCAGGCCACGCCACCGGCCGGATTGACCAACGTCGTCGCGATTGATGCCGGCGGGGCACATAGTGTGGTGCTCAAGGCGGATGGGACCGTCGTCGCGTGGGGCTGGAATTCGAGCGGGCAATCCACGGTCCCGACCGGGTTGAATCAAGTCGTCGCCATTAGTGCCAATCTCGCGACCTCTCTCGCTTTGCAGTCGGATGGCTCGGTCGTGGGATGGGGCGCGAATCATAGCGGCGAGACGACGGTGCCCGGTGGATTGACCAACGTGGCGACGGTCGTCGCTGGCGGAAATCACAGCTTGATCTTGAAGTCAGATGGCACCGTCTTCGCGTGGGGCTCGAACACGAGCGGGCAACTTAACATTCCCGCCGGCCTGAGCGGCGTGGTCGCGGTCGTTGCCGGTGACCATAACGTCGCCCTCAAGGCGGATGGCTCGGTCGTAGCCTGGGGTTACAATGGCTGGGGGCAGACGAATGTGCCCGCGGGCCTTTCCTCGGTCGTGGCGCTGGCCTGTTCGGACACTCACAACTATGCCTTGCGCCTGCCGTCCCCGCCGGCGAGCTCGCCAGCCATCACCCTGCAACCCACCAGCGTATCCGCCGCCGCCGTCTCGGGAAACGCCACCTTCACCGTCGATGCGTCCGGCAATCCGGCGCCGACGTTTCAGTGGCAACGACAGCCTTCCGGCACGACGGGCTTTGCCGACGTGTCGAACAACAGCACCTTTTCCGGCGCGACGACCAAGTCCCTTTTCCTGATCGCGCCGACGCTCGCGATGAACGGTGATCAGTTTCGTTGCGTGGCGGTGAATTCTCAAGGCACCGCGACCAGCACGGTCGCTGTGCTGACGGTGCTGGATGTGCCTGGTTTTACGACGCAGCCCACGGCCCAGCTTGTAACCTCGGGTCAGCGCGTGGAGCTAACGGCCGCGGGCAGTTACAGTGGTCCACTCAACTATCAATGGCGGCGCGCTGGATTTCCTCTTCCCGGGGCCACGGGGCCATCGTTCGTGATTCCCAGCGCGACCCGGGCCGACGCCGATAACTACGACGTGCTCATCTTCCCCACCGCCGGTGGCGCGGCCACCGTGTCGAATGCGGTTTCCGTGCGCGTCGCTCCCATCAGTTATCCCGGCCAGGTTGCGCCAAATCCCGCTTGGGACCTGCGGCCCGAGAATGATGCGGCCACGGTGAGCGCGATTTTGCGGCTGCCCGATGGCCGGGCCTAT
Organism: Opitutaceae bacterium; assembly: GCA_031425115.1. Classification (GTDB taxonomy): domain Bacteria; phylum Verrucomicrobiota; class Verrucomicrobiia; order Opitutales; family Opitutaceae; genus ER46. The sequence continues at coordinate 12,212 of JANPIT010000084.1, forward strand.
GTCGGAGGCACTATGCTGCGTGCCGGCGGACAGCGTCGCACGAGCGTGCTGCGACTCACCGCGGGCGGTGCGGTGGACACTGCTTTCGTGCCCCCTGAGCTCGACGGGAGTGTTTCGGCGCTCGCCGCCCAGGCCGACGGCAAGCTGGTCGTTGTCGGGGCGTTTACGCGGATCGATGGTGCGGTCCGTCCGAGAGTGGCCCGGTTGAATATCGATGGGGGCGTGGACCCTGGCTTTAATGTAGATGGGTCGGGCCCCAGTTCCACTCCCACCGCGGTCGCCGCTTTGACCGATGGGAACATCGTGCTAGCGGGAACTTTTTCCACCTATAACGGCGCCACCGTGAACCGTCTGACTTGGCTGGACTCGCGCGGCGCGCTACTGCCCGACGCGCGCAACAACCCGGTCGGCGGAGCCACTGCGCCCATCAACGTCTTGATGGCGCTGCCGGGAGGAAAGGTCGCCGTGGGCGGGAATGTCACGACCAGTGGTAGCACCGTGCTTGGCGGTCTGGCTGTGTTACAAGGCGATGGGACTCCGGATCCAGCCTTTGATATCAGAGGCGGTGGCAATGCCGGCGGCGGCGTCTTCGCGCTCGCCCTGCAGCCCGACGGAAAGATTCTCGCTGGCGGCACCTTCACCACCTTTGGCGGGTTTACCCGAAATCGCATCGTGCGTTTGGAAGCAAATGGCGCCGTGGATCCGGGCTTTGATCCGGGGGCGGGATTCACCAACACCGTGCGCTCCCTGGCGGTGCAAGCGGACGGCCGCGTGCTTGTCGCAGGAAGTCTGATACCGGCGACCGGCGGGTCGAGTAGCGACTTCGCCCGCCTGTTGCCCACGGGCGCGCGCGACGCGAGTTTCACCCCGCCGCAGCCGTCGACGAGTGCAGCGGCGGTCGCGGTTCAGCCGGACGGACGGGTGATTCTCGGCGGATCTTTTACCACCGTCGGACCGATCTCCCGCGATGGTCTGGTGCGCTTCGACTCCAGTGGCGTGGTCGATGAGACCTTTGACCTCGATCTCCGCGGGAGTGCATCGATGGGGGCGATGGCGCTGTTGCCGAACGGACAGGTTCTCATCGCGCGCTCGTTTTCGTATGTGCGGGGATCGCCGGTCCCCGCGCGCATCGCCCGCTTCAATGCCGATGGCTCGCGGGACGCCACCTTCAATGTCGGCGGCTCCGGCGCGGACAATATCATCTATGGTCTGGTTCGCACGCCCGACGGGCGAATTGCGATCGGCGGCAACTTCACGAGCTACAACGGCGCCCCGGTGGGACGCCTCACGCGCCTCAACGCTGACGGCACGCGCGACTCCACCTTCAATGCGGGCGGCGCTGGTTTCGACCAGCTTGTGACTTCACTTGCACACACGTCGGGCGGCTGGCTGCTCGCCGGCGGAAGCTTTACCAACTACAACGGCACCGCGCGCAGCTTCCTCGCGCGGCTCAGTCCCGAAGGCGCGCTCGACCCAAATTTCTCCCCCCTGCTGAACGGCGCCGTGGATGTGGTCGTGCCCTTGCGAGATGGCCGCATCGTCATTGGTGGCACCTTCACTGCCGTCAACGGTTCGACCGCGACTCGATTCGCACGGCTGAGTGAATCGGGCGCGCTCGACGGCGGATTCAATGTCGGGGTGGGTCCGGGCGGCACCGTGACGGGCGTTGCGGTGCTGCCGGATAATCGCCTGCTCGTCGGTGGCAACTTTTCGAGCTTCGGCACCATTGGCCGTTCCGGCCTCGTGCGATTGAACTTGGATGGCTCGGTGGATGCGGGGTTTGCGCCGGAGATCGTGGGCGGCGGGGTCTACAGCTTGCACCTGCAGGAGGACGGAAAGGTGATCGTGCGCGGCACCTTCACCTCCGTGGGTGGTCAGCCCGGCACCGCGTCCCTGGCCCGTATCAATAATGATGGGACGGTTGATCCGACTTTTGCGAGCGGTGGCATTGTGCCCTCGGCGATCACACTGACGCGCATGCTCATGCGGGATGACGGCAGTGTGTTCGTCCCCGCCGGCACGACTGTCGGCTTGCAAGTGACCCGGCCCGCCAGTGCCCCCGCCATCACTTCCCAGCCCGTTAACGCGACGGTCGCGCAAGGCGGCAGTGCAACGCTCACCGCCACCGTGGTGAGCGCCGCGCCCGCGTTCTACCAATGGCGGCGCAACGGCCAGCCCGTCGTGGGCGCGCACTCGCCCGTGCTGTTACTCACCAACCTCACCGTGGCGCAGGCGGGAAGCTACACGTTGGAGGTGAAGAGCGAACTTGGCACGGTGGTTTCCACCCCCGCCGTGGTGTCGGTGCGGACTGCGCCGCTTATTCTTTCACAATTCCAGTCCCGCGCCGTCGGTCTCGGCGGCCGCACCGTATTCGACCTGTTCACCGATACGGTCGGCCCGCGGGGTTTTAGCTGGAGTCGAAATGGAGTTCCGATTCCAGGTGCCACCAATTCATCCCTCGAGATTGCCACCGTCGCGGTGGGCGATGCGGGGGCGTATTCTGCGGTCGTGTCGGATGGATCCGGTTCAATCACATCCACGACGGGCGTTCTCACGGTGCTGCCCAATCCGCTCGCGTATTCCAGCCGCCAACTCGTATCGCCGCCGGGGCTGATGGCTTATTTTTCGATCGAGGGGACGCAACCGAAACGAATCCTTCTTCGCGCGGTCGGTCCCACGCTCGCGACGTTCGCGGTGCCGGGTTACCTGGTGGATCCACGTTTGACGCTGCTGCGCGCGAACGGATCGGTCGCCATGGCGAATGATAATTGGGGAAGCGTCACTGGCGTCGATCTGCCCGCGACCTTCGCGCAGGTGGGCGCGTTCGCGCTTTCGAGTGGAAGCAAAGATGCCGTGGTTCTCACGACGCTACCACCGGGAAGCTATGCGGTGAGAGTCGAAGGACATGACCACACTCCGGGGACGGCTTTGCTCGAACTTTACGACCTTGATACCAACCCGCAGTCACGTCTGGCCTACGTTGCGCTGCGCGGCCAAGCGGGTGCAGGGGGTGGTGTCTTCGGCGGTTTGACCATGGCCAACTCCGCAAGCAAGCGCCTGTTGCTGCGCGCCGTGGGACCGACCCTCGGCGGGGCCGGGGCATTGGTGAACCCAGTGCTCCTGACCCTCGAAGGCGCCAGCGTTGTCGCCCAAAATGACGATTGGGGTGGGACGAGCGCTACGGTCGCGGTGGCCGCCGCGGCTGGCGCCTTCGCGCTTCCTCCCGCAAGCACCGATGCCGCGCTTTTAATTCAACAGCGGATCGGAACGGGCGCCTATACCGCGCTCGTGCCGCAAAGCAGTGGAGCAGGGGAGGTGTTGCTGGAGTTTTACGACCTACCCGCAACCGGCAGTTCCGCCATCGCACCCTTGGTGGTGCAATCGCCGCGCCCGGCTCGTGCAAGCGTGGGGTCGCCGATTACGCTGACCGCTTTGGCCGTCGGCTCCGGACCGTTGACCTACCAATGGCGCAAGAACGGCCGTATCATGGCGGGCATGACAGGTGCGACGGTGACGATTCCCGCGGCCGACGTGCTCGATGCCGGTCTTTACGATACTTCGGTGATGAACCCGCTTGGCGTCGCCCACGCTACGCCCACCGCGGTCGCGATTGGTAACAGCGCCGTTCAATCGTTCGCAGGAGACGGATATGTCGCAGGCGGAACGATCACGATCACGAATATATTGAGTTTCGAAGGGGACACCACGGCGCTGGGCTGGAATGTGGCGCTTCCCACCGGCTGGACCTTTGTCTCGAGCACCGCTGGAACGAGCGGCCCGGCCTCCGGATCGACCGGCACGCTCGGCTGGTCGTGGAACGTCCCACCGCCAAGCCCGGTCATTTTCACCTACACCGTCGCAGCCCCGCTCACCGCGATGGGCCCGCAGACTTTCACCGCCGACGCGATTATCCGCGGCAGTGGGACGGTGCTCACGCCCACGGCAATGCCGGCTAACCTGGTTTTGCCTCAGCTGCACCTCCACAGTGCGGATACCAATTCCGACTTTGAACTCAGCCTCTTGGAGCTGACGCGGGTGATCGAGATCTACAACACGCGCCGTGGGACCGAGCGCACCGGTGCCTACCAGGTTCACGCCGCAGGTGAGGATGGTTTTGCGAGTGATGCCGCGCGCGAGAG
>JANPIT010000085.1:0-5381 GCA_031425115.1 Opitutaceae bacterium
GCGCGTCACGATTGAAAATGATTCCGTAAGAACTGAGCACCGTGCCAATCCACAACCCGTCCGCCCGCCAAAAATCCTCGCCGCCAAAACGCGCCGGAATCGTCTGCTCGGTAAACCACCCGGGATGCATCGCACGCAGGCCCGAATCAACCAACCGCCCCGCCTGCGCCTGACGTTCGAAATCGTAGGTGCCTCCGCCGAAAAAAATATCGATCCCTGAACTCACCTCCGATGCGAGGAACGCAGCCCGCGCTTCTTTGGCGATCGCGGGAGCGTTCTCGGGCAGCCTCGGCTGTTGAAAGGCAGCCTGAACTTCTGCACTCCACGGCCGGCCCAGCTTCCCCGTCCAGTGATTCTCAAATGCCGTCGTGTATTCGCCTTCGAGGAACCGGGCGATCTCACTGGTGCCACCAACAATCCGCCAGTCGATCGCGACCGTGCGGCCCGTCTTCGCGCGATACCACTCGGCGAAGCCCTGCGTGTATTCGTAACGAATCGCTTCGTTATGCGGCGTGATGATCACGACCGTGTCATCCGCTTTCGACGTGGCCTCGCGTTGGGGCCGCACCGCAAACGGCAGCGCGACAATCGCGACCAACGTGAGAATGAGAAAAACGCGTTTCAAATGACAGAGGCTGAGATGCAGGAAACTATCAGAATCACCAAAAAGATTTGAATTCAGAAGCCACGAAACCAGGAACGCCGAAACCAAGCCATTTTTCCTGGTTTCCTGGCTTCTGAATTAATTTCCCCGAGGGTTCGCTCATCGTTCACTCGCACAGCACCACCACGTCATCCGGCTCCGCACTGGCATAAACTTCCCCGCGATCCGATTGATCGATAAACCGCGGGTTCAGTTCGAGGATTTTCAGGTCGTGCCCGCCCGCGACCAGATCGTATTGGGCAATCTCACCGAGATAAATCGCGGCTCCGATTCGACCCCGCACAAAATTTCGCAGCGGCGCCTCACGACTTAACACCCAGCACTCCGGGCGCACCGAAAGCGTGACGGTCGCACCCACCGTCGGCGCAGCCTGCGCATCACCCAACACGCCCTCAAATCGGCCGATGCTCGTATCGACTACAGCACGGCCGGCGTTCGCGCTGACGAGTTTGCCCGCGATGAAATCCGTTTCGCCGATGAAATCCGCGACCACCTTGGTCGTTGGCCGACGATACACTTCGCGGGGCGATCCGACTTGCAGGATGCGTCCGCGGTCGAGGATGGCCATGCGGTCGGACACCGAAAGCGCCTCCTTCTGGTCGTGCGTCACGTAGACCGTCGTCAACTTGAACTCCTTGCACACGCGGCGGATTTCCGCGCGCATCTCGAGTCGGAGCTTCGCGTCTAGATTCGACAGCGGCTCATCGAGCAGCAGACAGCGCGGCCGGATCACGAGCGCACGTGCAAGTGCCACCCGTTGCTGTTGCCCACCGGAAAGCTGATTCGGCCGGCGCTCGGCATACGGCGACATCCGCACGGATTCGAGTGCCTCACCCACGCGCCGCTTGATCTCGTCCTTGGCGACCTTCCGCTCTTCCAATCCGAACGCCACGTTCTCTGCCACGCTCATGTGCGGCCAGAGCGCGTAACTTTGAAACATCATGCCCGTGTTTCGCTTGTGCGGCGCCAGTCGCGTCACGTCTTCCTCGCCAAAGCGGATGCTCCCTTCCTCCGGAATGTAGAAGCCCGCGAGGCTTCGCAGCAGCGTTGTCTTGCCGCACCCACTCGGACCCAACAGGAAAAATAACTCGCCGGGTTGGATCGTAAGATCGAGTTGCTGTAACGCGGTAACTGTCCCGAAGCGTTTCGTCAGTTGCTGGATGCGAATGGAAATCATGAAGCGCGCAAGCGTTTGAACCATCCAGCCAGCCAAGCGCAAGCGATGAAGCCCGCCCGTGCCCAGCATTTAACTACGGGTGCGGTCATCGATGGCCGACGTTTCCCGCAAAATCCCCGCTCCGCCGCACGGGTCGGCCCGCGTGGACGCCTCCGCCAAGGAACTGATTGCTTCTCCCCGGACGATTTGTCTGCCTCGCATTCTCGCCATGCCCGCCTCCAAGTCGCCCGCCGTGCTGCATCCCGATCTAGCAGAAGTGTTGCTCACGGAGGGCCAGATCCGCCGGCGCGTGAAGTCGATCGCACGCGAAATCAAGGCGGTCTACGGCAATGGAGAGTTTACGATCATCTCACTGATCAACGGCGCCGTGATGTTCACGGCCGACCTGATGCGCGAGATCGACAACCCGGTGCGTCTCGATTGCGTGCGCGTTTCCAGTTACGGCCTACGCACCAAATCGATCGGCACCCCGCAGGTCATTTACAGTCTGACGCTCGACATCGCCAAGCGGGACGTGCTGTTGATCGACGATATCCTCGACACCGGCAAGACCCTGAAGCTCGTGAGCGATCTCATCAGCGAACTGAAACCGTCCAGTCTCAGGACGTGCGTGCTCCTCGACAAAAAAGCCCGCCGCGAGGTCGCGATGGAGGCGGACTTCGTCGGCTTCGAAATTCCCGATAAATTCGTCGTGGGCTACGGCCTCGATTTCGCCGAGCGTTACCGGAACCTCCCCGGCATCGGCGTCCTTCGTCCCGACAAGCAATCCACGGCGGCCTGGGCCTCGGGCTGAGGCCGCGGTGGGCCTACATTGATTGGGCGCGCCACGAGGCGGTTTCCGGCGCGCCTGATTTCTGACGCACGGTGATGAGCGCGCCAGCGACCCTGGCGCTGGGATTCACCGCCGGCGCGACTTCCCGCCGCGCACCGCAGCCGCGGTGTTCCGCGCGCGCGGATATTCCTTCGACGGCGCATTTGCCGCCTTCCGAAAATCGCCGCTCCGCAATGCATTCACCTGGTCGCGCAAGACCGCGGCCCGCTCGAATTCGAGCTTCCCAGCCGCGTCCTGCATCTCCTGCTCGAGCTCTTCGATCACCGCCGCCACATCATCGGTGTTCTCGGCCAATGCCGCCTCGGCCCCGCCTTCGCCCGAGCCGTCGTAGACGTGCAGGCTCGCCTGTGCGGAACGCTTCACGCTCCGCGGCGTGATGCCGTGCTCCTGATTGTAGGCGAGCTGCTTTTCCCGCCGATACTTCACCGCTTCCTGTGTGCGCCGGATCGAATCGGTGATGTTATCCGCGTAGAAAATCACGCGCCCTTTTTCGTGCCGCGCCGCTCGCCCCGCCGTCTGGATCAGCGAGGTCTCGCTGCGCAAAAACCCTTCTTTGTCCGCGTCGAGAATCGCCACGAGCGCCACCTCCGGAAGGTCGAGCCCTTCGCGCAGCAGATTGATGCCGATCAAGACATCGAAATTTCCCAGGCGCAGGTTGCGCAAAATCTCCACGCGCTCGATGGCGTCGATATCCGAATGCAGATATTCCACGCGGACTTTAGCCTCCCGGAAGTAGCTCGTGAGATCCTCCGCCAGGCGCTTCGTCAACGTCGTCACCAACACGCGTTCGCCCGCCTCCGCTGCGGCCTTCGCCTCGGAGATCAGATTCTCCACCTGTCCTTTCGTTGGCCGAATCGTGATTTCCGGGTCGAGCAAGCCAGTCGGCCGCACCAACTGCTCGGCAATGACAGTCGACTTTTTCAACTCAAACTCCGCCGGCGTCGCCGACACGTAGACAGTTTGTCCCGTCACCTCCTCGAACTCCGCATAACTCTGCGGTCGATTATCCAGCGCCGACGGCAGACGAAAACCGAAGTCGACGAGGTTCTGTTTCCGCGCGCGGTCGCCGTTGAACATTCCGCCCACTTGAGGGACCGTGGCGTGACTCTCGTCGACGATCACCAGGAAGTCCTTCGGAAAAAAATCGATGAGACAGAACGGCCGCTCCCCTGGCTTCCGGCCCGTCATGTGGCGCGAGTAGTTCTCGATGCCGTTGCAGAAGCCCATTTCCTGCAGCATCTCGAGATCGTAGTTGGTGCGCATCCGAATCCGTTGCGCCTCGAGATACTGCCCCTTGCCCTCGAAATACGCCACCCGCTCGTCGAGCTCGCGCTTGATCGCAGAGATCGCCGGCTCGAGCTTCCCGCGGCTCGTCACGTATTGATTCGCCGGATATAGGTCGAACTGGTCCAACGTGCGGATGACGTTGCCCGTCAGCGGATCGAACTCCGACAGGGCGTCGATGTCATCGCCAAAGAATTCGACCCGCAAGCCGTGCTCCAAATACGACGGCATCACGTCGACGACGTCGCCGCGCACTCGAAACCGCCCGGGTTTCAATTCGTAGTCGTTTCGCTCGTAAATATTATCGACGAGCCGCTCCAGCAGTTTCTGGCGGCCGAGCGATGCGCCGCGACGCAGGGGAATCCGCATCTCGACGAATTCCTGCGGCGAACCCAACCCATAGATGCACGATACACTGGCCACCACGATCACGTCCTTGCGCGACACGAGTGAACTGGTCGTCGACATGCGGAGCCGCTCGAGCTCCTCGTTGCGCGAGGAATCTTTTTCGATGAACGTGTCGCTGGAGGCGATGTAGGCCTCGGGCTGGTAGTAGTCGTAGTAACTGACGAAGTATTCGACCGCGTTCTCGGGGAAGAAATTCTTGAACTCCGAGTAGAGCTGGGCCGCCAGCGTCTTGTTATGCGACATGATCAGCGTCGGCCGCTGGCACTGCGCGATGACGTTCGCCATCGTGAAAGTCTTCCCGGAGCCGGTGACGCCCAGAAGCGTCTGGTAGCGGTTCCCCGCCTTGAGCGACGCCACCAGCTTCTCGATCGCCTGCGGCTGATCACCGGTGGGTTGGTAGTCGGAACTGAGCTTAAAAAGCATGATTAATTTAGAAGCCAGGAAACCAAGAAGCTACGAAGCGCGTGAATGCCATTCGCGTCCAACTCGTTTCACTTGCAATGTCGGCGAAGCGAAGTTCAGCAGCAAACCGAGCGGACAGTTTACCGCCTTCAAGTAAGAACGCACTGTCGCGAAATGGATCGGGTCAAAATCGGTAACGGTCTTCAATTCGACCACGACCGACCCTTCCACCAGCAGGTCGAGACGATGCTCGCCTACCCGATTATCACGGTAGGTGACAGGCACCATCAACTGACGCTGAAACTTCAGGAATAATGACTTTAGTTCAAAGCACAGTGCCTCTTCGTAGATGGATTCCAGGAATCCCGGCCCGAGTTCGGTGTGCACGCGAATCGCGGCCCCGATAATTCGTCCGCTCAAATCAGGCTCCACTTGGTTCATGGTTTCCTGGCTTCTGAATTACTCTTCACAGCCCAAAAACCTTCAGCACCGCGCCCCACACCCCTGACCAGAATTTTCCGGCTCTCGCCGCGCCGCCCTCACTCGCGGTTTCCTGCAGCACAAATAGACCGCGGCCTGAAAACAGATCATCGAAAAGCGGGTTCATGCCGCGG
>JANPIT010000086.1:0-10425 GCA_031425115.1 Opitutaceae bacterium
ACCGCGGCACGCAATTCCCGCAACGCCTCTTCCCGCCGCCCGAGCCGCGCGTAGGTCAAGCCGAGGTGCGCCCGCGACTCCGCATTGTTTGGCGCCGCCGCGACTGCCCGCGCATAACTCGTCGCCGCCTCCGCCAATTGCCCCGCCTCGCTCAGCACATTCGCCAAATTGTGGTGCGAGCGCGCGTCGTTGGGCGCCGCCTCGATCGCGCGACGGTGATGCCGGATCGCCTCGTCGCGCCGGCCCTGCATCGCGTAAACGTTCCCGAGATTACTGTTCGCGCTCACGTCGCCGGGCTTGATCCGCAGCGCCTCCTCAAGCCTCGCCTGCGCCTCCGGCAAGTTACCCTGCATCGCGAGCGCCACCGCGGAATTGGTCAGCGCATTCACGTGTCGCGGATCGCGCGCGAGGACAAAGGCGTAATGCTCCATCGCCTCAGCCTGCGCGCCCGCATCGGAAAGCGCGTTGGCCAGATTGTTGCGCGCCTCGAGCTGGTTCGGCTTGGCCGCCACCGCGCGCCGCAGCAAGGGCACCGCTTCCGCCGGTCGGCCCTCCTGCACCAGGACGCGGCCGAGATTATTGTTTGCCTCCGGGTAATCAGGCCGGATCGCGAGCGCACGACGATAATCCTCCACCGCTTCCGCCACTCGTCCCGCCTCCCCGAGGTAAATTCCGCGATTATTGTGCGCGAGATAGTTGTCCTTTGTCACCGCGAGCGCGTGGTCGAACAGCGTAAACGAGTTCTTCCAAACCCCGAGTTGATTCCACGTGCGCACCGCACACGCGAGCAGCACGGCCGCCGCGGCGAGCGCGCAGGCGCGGCGGGCACCCAGCGATGTCGCGCGCTCGCGCAGCGTCCACAGCCCCGCGAGCTGCACGCCCAACATCGTCACATAGGTGTAGCGGTCCGCCATCGATTGCAGCCCGACTTGCACGATGCCGATCACCGGCACGAGCGTCCCAAGAAACCAACACCACCCGATCGCAATCCAGGGCCGGCGCCGGAATTGCCAGCCAGCGATCGCCGTCAATACCCCGAGCACGACGAGCGCCGCGACTATCTTCCGGACCGGCCAGTGCCCAGGATGTGGATACAGCACCGCCAGGTCGAACGGCACGAGGAATTTCCCCAGATAGCGCACGACGGCGATCACGGCGTTGCCCAGCCGGGCATCCAACGGCAGCGCTTCCGTGACCGAGCCACCCGCCTTCTGCACAAAATACGTCACCACGCTGGAGCCCGCCGCCAGCGCTAAGAACGGGAGCTTCTCCAGCACCAGAGACCCAATCGAGACACTCGCCCCCGGGCGGCTCACGGCGGGAGTCAGGCCCCCGCGTCGCAGCGGCCAGATATCCAGCAGCAACAGCACGCACGGCAACGTTACGAGCATCGGTTTCGCCATGAGACCGAGCCCGAACGCGACCATGGCGAGCACGTAAAACCGCCACGCCTTTCCGTCGCGCGCCCGCCGATGCTCCACGTAGGCCGCATAGGCCCACAGCACCGCGAACCAGCAGAAACCGCTGAGCACGTCTTTTCGTTCCGACACCCACGCGACGGATTCCGCGCGCAACGGATGCCACGCGAAGAGCGCCGCGAAAATCGCGCTCGTCCACAACGCGCCCGTCAGCCGACGCATCGCGGCAAAGGCCAGCGCGGCATTGAGCGCGTGGATCACCACGCTGGTCGCGTGATGTCCGCGTGGGTTGTTGCCGAACCACGACCAATCGAGCATGTGCGACATCCACGTCAGCGGATGCCAGTTCGACGCCACGCCCGCGCTCAGCGCCCATTTGATTCCGGCGGCGTTGAACCCGCCTTGCACGTGCGGGTTGGCCGTCACGTAGTCCGGGTCGTCGTAGTTGACAAAGCCATACGCGGGCCCGAGCACGCGCGAAAACAGCAGGAAGGTCAGGATGAACAGCGCCGCGGCGATCAGCCAAGACCGGCGCCCGGCGCCCACCGCTTCCTCGTTCTCACTCATGCCGGCGGCGCCAACGGTTCCAGAGCCGACTCCCCTTCCGATCCGGCGCCACGACCCCGGGTCAAAGGAAATTCCAGCCAGCCCCGGTAGCGCGCCCATCCGACATACAACGCGATCGCCACGGCCGCGCCCAGCGTGTCCGCCACCCAGTCCGCCAATTCCGTCGAGCGTCCAGGAACAAAACTCTGATGCCATTCATCCGACGCGCCATAGGCCGACACCAACACCAGCGACCAAGCGGCGGCACGCCAACCGCGCCCGATCCGACACACCAAGGTCGCCAGCAGCCCATAAACCACGAAATGCACAATCTTGTCGTCGATGAGTGTAACGCGCGGCGCGGCGACCACGGAACGACTTGAAGCCGCGAATATCAGAACCGCGATGGCGAGCGGCCACACGTAACTTATTCGGCTGATAGTCAGCGCAGCCGCGCCCGTTTTCTCTGCCATGTTCTGCGCCCGATTGCGGAGCGCAGCCGCATTTCGGCAACCGAAAACATCCCGATTCTCCCGCGCCCAGAAAAAGCACTTGCCACTGCCCGCGGCATTCCGCTTTCTGACCCTTCCTTGTTCGGGCTGTAGCGTAGCCTGGTAGCGCGCTTGCATGGGGTGCAAGAGGTCGTGAGTTCGAATCTCACCAGCCCGACCATTTTCCCCGAGACGCACCGCGTGGACTCCCTGCGTCTGTCCGTGCATAACAATGTATCACTCGCCGGATTGCAAGACCCGCAGCGATTGCACCGGCGCGACCGGCGCGGACCCGTCCAGAACAGGGGGCGGCTGATCGAAGAGGGCCCAAAACTCTCGTCGCGCCGGAGGCCCGGACGCGAGCGAAAGAAACCTCCCACCTCGGGTCGCAACTGTGGGCGTTCCGAGCGAAGTCGTGCTGAGCGAGGAACTGGTCGCCGACCTCTCCGGTGCCGGAGGTGTAATTTCGTTCAAGACACGACCGAGGCCGCGGCTTTGCCGGTCGCGGGCGCTCCTCGTAGAGCATGCGCTTGACTCGGTTCCCAATTTGGGAACTGTGCTCGATCAAGACATGCGCGTCATATCGCGGAAGACTCTGAAGGAATTCTGGGAGAAGCACGCCGACTCTGAACAGCCGCTCAAGGCTTGGTTTCACGAAACCAAGCACGCCGACTGGAAATCTTTCTCCGACATCAAAGCCCGCCACCGTTCCGCCGATCTTCTCCCGGGCAATCGCGTCGTCTTTAACATCAAGGGCAACACCTACCGCCTCATCGTTCGCATTCACTTCAACACTGGCATCGCGTTCATCCGCTTCATTGGCACTCACGCCGCTTACGACAAGATTGACGCCACCACCGTTTGATTCCTCTCCCATCATGAAACCCAAAGTCCTCAAGACTGATCGCGACTACAAAACGGCGCTCGCCTACGTCGAGCGTCTGATGGACCAGTCTTCGCCGGACGAGGCCGAACTCGAGCTCTGGTCGTTGCTCGTCGAAAATTACGAGGAAACTCATTTCCCCATCGCCGCACCCGATCCCATCGAGGCCATTCGCTTCCGGATGGATCAAGCCGGCCTGCAATCCGCCGACCTGCTTCCTTACCTCCAAAGCAAGAGCAAGATTTCCGAAATCATGAACCGGAAGCGTCCGCTCAGTCTGAGCATGATTCGCGCGCTGCACGAGGGCCTGAAAATTCCCGCCGCCGTTCTCGTCCAGGAGTCAGTCGCCCCCGCGGCTCGCATCCGTTCAACCAGCCATCGCCGAAAATCTCCTCGTCGATCACATCCCATCGCCGCCTGAACCCGGCAGGGGTCGAAGAGGTGAGAGGTTTTATCCGTTCCGTTGCATCATTCCGTTTCAAAATACGATGATTTCCTCCGCCGTTTGCGCGAGGCACGCAAGCAGTGGACGGCGCTCGGCTATTGGCGATGCATTCGCAGAGTGCGGCCGAGATCACCGCAATCGTGGCACAACGCGCTTCAAATCGCAGTGTGGCTATCGAGACCGAGAAGCCTTTCTTTTCGAGATACGCCCAATCGGCTTCCATGGCTTCGGCCGCCTGTCGCAAACCTTCAGCCAGCGTGATGGATTGGCCCGTGTGACCTGCACCAAATCCGGGCCCCGGCGGCATGGTTTTCTCGTTGCTCACGTCGGCGAAGAAAGATCAGGCCACGCTGCCAGTGCCTTGGCTGGCCAAGAAGAGCGTCGGGAAATAGGTCCCGTGGACTTTCGCAGGCTGCCGGAGACGACCAGGGCTTTAGGCGTGTCGGACATCAGGGCAAACGGGGTCATGGGCAACTCTTGACAGATGCAATCGGCAAACGTGCAACCTATTTCTCCACGGTCGGGCGCCTAGCCGCCGCGTCGATGTTCGGAGCGGCAATCGCGACATTGGCGTCCGCCGGCCACGCTCACAAACAACGAACGGCCGGAACCCACGGCGACGCCGTGCTCGCCGGCACGGCCAAGATTTGACGCGTGGTGGATGGCGACACGTTGCTCGCGGCGCTCGAAGTCGCACCGCGGATCAACCGCCAGGATTTTATCCGTGCCATCCGTGCAATCCGTGGTTGAAAGGCTCCGATGCAAATCGGCTTCTGCACCGACCCCGCCACCCTCGCCACCCTCCCCACGCGCCCCGCGTGCGATTTCATCGAGGGTCATGTCGTCAACTTCCTGACGCCCGAAGCGCCCGACGCCGACTTCGCCCCGCGCGCTGCGGCCCTCAAGACCTGCGGCTATCCGATGCCGGCCGCCAACGTGCTGTTGCCCGCCGCCCTCAAGTGCAGTGGGCCCGACATCGATTACGCGCGTCTCGATCTTTACGCGCAGACCGTGTTCCGCCGCTGTAAGGAGATTGGCATGACGCTCATCGTCTTCGGCAGCGCGGGCGCGCGGATGGTGCCGGCGGGATTTCCGCTCGCCCAAGGGTTCGAACAATACGTCGACGTCCTGCGGCAGTTCGGTCCGCTCGCGGAGGAGAATGGCGTGACGATTGTCGTCGAGCCGCTCAACCGCGGTGAATGTAATCTCGTCAACACCGTGCTGGAAGGCGCCGAGGCCGTGCGCCGCGCCGACCAGCGCTCCGTAAAGCTGCTCGTGGATATTTTCCACATGCTGCGCAACGGCGAGTCGCCCGACGATATCGTGAAGGTCGGCCCACTCATTCGCCACGCGCACGTCGCGGAAAACAAAGACCGCGCCGCCCCCGGTGTGAACGGCGAGAATTTCCGCCCGTTCCTGCGCGCGCTTCGGCGCGCCGGCTACAACGATCGGCTCGCCCTCGAGCCGATCTGGACCGATCTACCGAATCAGATCGGCCCCGCTCTCACCGAGCTGCGCAAGCAACTCACCGATTCTGGCTACTGAACGGTTCGCCTAGCCCCCGCGTTTCGCCTTCACCGCGCTCACGCTTCCGTTGCGCTCGAGCCGCGCCTCGGCCACGTCGTGGAGCTGATCGACGCCGCCATTCAACCGTAGATTTTCGTCCAGGTCGTCGGAGGTGAGGTTGGACTTCGCAAGCGCATCGCGGTCGATCTGGCCATTTCGCACCAGCGTGCGCGGACGACCCTTGATCCACTGCGAAAACCCGTGCGAACGGAACGCCACTGATGCGACCACGTGGTGGAGCCCCACCAATAGCGCGCTCGCTACCAGCGTTGGGAAAAACGCGGCTTGCCCGTTGATCGCCCGGCTGAGCACCGAACCCAGCGCGACCAGCAAGACAATATCAAAGCCGGCATTGCGGCCGAGCATCCGTCGATCTGCGGCGCGCGCCAGCCCCACGGCGAAAACAAATACAATCACGGCCCGCGCAGCCATCTGCCCCACGCTCAGATCGAGGGCCTCGACCTCCAGTCCGAGCGCGCAGGAAATGTAGTCATAGATCGCCTTGCCCATACGATCCATGGACAGCCCCGCCGCGAACCGTTCCGCCGTTTCACGGCCCACGCGCGGACCAGTGGCGCTCTTGACTCCGATCGGGGGCGGGGGCTGATTGGCGTCTCACCGCGGTCAAGCGAGCCGACATTGAACCG
The DNA here is from genome assembly GCA_031425115.1 of Opitutaceae bacterium. Classification (GTDB taxonomy): domain Bacteria; phylum Verrucomicrobiota; class Verrucomicrobiia; order Opitutales; family Opitutaceae; genus ER46. The sequence goes on from JANPIT010000086.1 coordinate 5,997, forward strand.
CGCAGCGCAATTCAATGCCTGCGCCGAAAATCTGAGCTACGCAGCGCGCGGGGACCCCACTCCATCATGCTCCCGCTTCGCGTCGCCCGACTTCTTCTCGCCGCGTTGATCATCGTCGCTCCCGCCGCAGCGGCTTCCGTCACGAAGGACATCGTCTACGGCGAAGCCACCGGCCAGAAGCTGCTCCTCGACGCGAGCACACCCGATGGGGCCGGGCCGTTTCCCGTTGCGATCCTGGTCCACGGCGGTGGCTGGCGGCGCGGCGACAAGGGCCCGAGCCCCACGCCGAATGACAACGCCGACATCAGCCCGTGGTTCGAGACACTCACCACCGCGAAGTTCACCTGGTTTTCCATCAACTACCGCCACGCTCCCGCCCATCGCTGGCCCGCGTGTTACGAGGATCTCCTCACCGCGATTCGCTGGGTGAAGACACACGCCGCCGCTTATCAGGGCGACCCCGCGCGCATCGCGCTCTTCGGCCACTCCGCCGGCGGCCATCTCGTGTGTCTTGCTGCGACGAATACGGCACCGGACACGCGCGTGCAGGCCGTGCTCGGATTCGCCGCCGTCACCGACTTTCTGCCCGCGCCCGGCGCGACGAAGACCAACAACAACATGACGAATCTCTTCGGCTTCCCCGCCGAAGTCACCCCCGCCACGCTCGCCCGCCTGCGCGATGCCTCCCCATTGCACCACGCGGGCCCGGGCCTTCCGCCGATCCTGTTGCTGCACGGCGAGGCCGATCCCGGCGTGCCGATCGCCCAATCCCTCGCGTTCCGCGAAAAGATCCGCGCCGCCGGCGGCACCTGCGATCTTTTCGCGATTCCACGCGCGGGACACACGCTCTCGAACTGGGACGAGGTCGACCCCGGCTACCGCGAACGCATGCTGGCTTGGTTGCGGGGGAAACTTTCGGCCCGCACTTCCGCCCCCTGAGGCCACCCGTTCTCTGCCCGCTCGCCGCCCTCCACGCCGAGTAAGGCCGCGCTCCCCCGACACCGCAGAGCCGCGCGCCACTCGATACCGCCGCTCACCCTACCGCGCCCGCAGCGAAAGCAACGGGCCGAAATCCCTAACCGTGAGTCTCCACCTACGGGCTCCGCGCACCGCCCGATTGCTCTGGTCCCCTCGGCACTCGCGGGGTCCACGCCGCGCTGATGGCCGGCTGCAGTCGCCGCTCCAGATACCACGCGACCCCAAACGCCACTATCACGGTCGTCGCCGCACACAGGCCAAAGCTCAGCGCATTCCCGGGCAACTCCCGGCCTAGACGAAAAATCCCCGTCTGAATCGGCCGCGCGGTCGCGTAGAGGGCATAAGAGACCAGCCCCAGTGCAGCACAGCGTTCAAAGCACCGCAGCGTCGGTCGCCAGCGCCACAGGGCGAGGCCCGCGAGATACACGGTCACGATCGCCACGTTCTCGCCGGTCCAGAAATCTTCCGCTCGTGTCCAGCGCACCCCAAGGCCAACCAGCGGAATCAGGGCCGCCAGACCCTGCACCACGCCCAAGCCGCGAAACGACCGGCGCGCGACCGTTGCCACCAACCACACGCACACCGGGAGAAAGTCGAGGTGGTAGAGCTTCACCACCGGGCCGGCGAACCGCGGCAGGGTCGCATCCAGCGGTATCAGGATCTCTGCGACGCCCTGCAGCTTCCACGTGATGATCGCCAGCAGCAGGCACGAAGGCCAGTTGCCACCGGAGGCTGGCGCCGGGACGGCGCGCCACGCGAGCCAGAGCCCTGCCAGCCAGAACAGGAAGCCGAACGCGTAGCAGGCAAGAAATAGCGGAACGCCCCAGCCGATCCACCCCAACACGCCGAACGCTACAGCCGCCGCTAGCGTCAACCCGAGCGAAACCCGCCCCCACCACAGCGCCGCGAACACCGCGTAGAAAACCACCTCATAGTTCAGGCTCCAGAGGTTCATATTTTCCCGCAGCACCAGCACCCACGCGCCGGAGTAGTCGGCGAAATTCTGCAGGAAGAAAAGATTCCCGAGCACCGTGGAGACATCGAGGGCGTCCGCAACAGCGCACGCCAGCAGCACGGCCGCGCCGTTGATCGGCCCCAATCGAACCACGCGCCGCCACGCGTAACGGCGCACGGCCGACCCTGTCGCCCCGCCCGGCTGCGGGGGATAGCTCAGGCCGATCACATAGCCGGAAAGCACGAAGAAAACCATGACGGCCGCCGGCCCGCTGACCGCCCACGTCCAGAGATTGGACGGAGCCCAGCCGCCCACTTCGCCTTCCGCGAACAGGTGATTATAAAAGACCGCGAGTGCGGCGAGGCCGCGTAGACCCTCGATCGCCCGATCGCGCTCGCATCCCGGTCGCAACCCGCGCGGCGCCGCGCTCTCCGATTTCCCCAGCAAAGATGGCGGTTGGGCATGGGCGAATGACATCGGCGCGCCCGGAGACTGCGGCGCCGGATCCGCCGCCGCAATGGCGCGATCGTCGCCCGTCGGCGCCGTCCTATCGGCAAGCTCTTGTTCAATCGCGCGGCCGCGGCGGAATTCCCCTCGCTGACGTCCGCCTCGCCCCTCAGTTTTCTAGCGCGCCTCTTCCCCCATGCCTCTGTTTCCCAGCGTCGTCCGTATCCGGCAGAGTTTCCGCCCCACTCCGCCCGTGGATATCCCCAACGCGGTTGCGGCGGAGTTCGCCAAGTTACGGCCCGCCCTGAAGCCCGGCGCCCGCATCGCAGTCGGCGTCGGCAGCCGCGGTATCACGAATCTGCGCACGATCGTCGCCGCGGTGATCGCCGAGCTGCGCACGGCTGGCGCACACCCGTTCATCATCCCCGCGATGGGCAGCCACGGCGGCGCGACCCCTGAGGGCCAGCGCGACGTCCTGGCCACCTACGACATTACCGAAGCGTCGATGGGCGTGCCGATCCGGGCTTCACTCGAGGTGCGCGAAATCGGCCGGACTCCGGATGGCTCCGCGGTGTATTGCAGCGTCGAAGCCCTCGCCGCGGACGGCATCATCGTCATCAACCGAATCAAGCCGCACACGGACTTCCGCGGCACGCTCGGAAGCGGCTTGTTGAAGATGTGCGTGATCGGTCTCGGCAAACGCAACGGCGCGGCCACGATGCATCGCGCCGCCAGCCGGATCGGCCACGAGCGCGCGATCCGCGGGATGGCCGCGGTGCTCCTGCGCCACGTGCCCATTCTCGGCGGGCTCGCCATCCTCGAGAATCAGTTTCACGAAACTGCGCGGCTCGTCGCGGTGCCCCACTCAGAAATGGAGACGGCGGAAGACGCGCTCCTGATAGAAGCGCGCGCGTTGATGCCACGTTTGCCTTTCGACGAGATCGATCTCCTCATCGTCGACCGGTTGGGAAAGAACATCAGCGGTTCCGGGATGGATCCCAACGTCACCAACCGCTGGGTCTCCGGCTACCACTCCACCTTGGTGCGGCCCGACGCGTCGTCACCTTTTGTGCGGCGGATTTTCGTGCGCGGCCTCACGCCCGAATCGCATGGCAACGGCATCGGCATCGGCCTCGCTGACGTCACGACCACGCGGCTCGTCCGTGAGCTCGACCTGCGCGTCACCGGAATCAACGCCCTCACGTCGCTCACGCCGAACACCGCAAAGATCCCCATCGCTTTCGACACCGACCGCGAAGCCATCGCGCTCACGCTGGAGTCACTTGCCCTCGATGATCCAACCACGGCGCGCGTCGTCCGAATCGCCGACACGCTCTCCGTCGTCGAAATGGATGTCTCCGAAAAAATGTGGGAGGCTGCGCGCGACAATCCGCAACTCACCGCGCTAGGTGAGCCGCACGAAATGTCGTTCGACGCAGAGGGGAATCTCACGTGAACGCCCTCTGCAGCTGGCTCGCCCTCGCCCTGGCCGTCGGTGGCAGGGCCGCAATCGCCGCGACCCCCGAGCGCGTGGACTTCAACCGGGATATCCGGCCGATCCTCTCGGAAAATTGTTTTCAGTGTCACGGCCAGGACCCCGCGCACCGCGAAGCCAAGCTGCGACTCGACGAGCGAGAGAGTGCCACGCGCGACCGCGATGGCTACGCGGTGATTGCGCCCGGCAAGCCCGCGGACAGCGAGCTCATCCGGCGTATCCTTTCCAAGGATATCAACGAGGTCATGCCGCCGCCCGACACGCACAAGCGCGTCACGCCGGAGCAAACCGCGTTGCTCCAACGCTGGATCACCGCAGGCGCCGAGTATGCGCCGCACTGGGCGTTCATCCCCCCGCGCCGCCCCGTCCCTCCCGAAATCCGCAATCCGCAATCCCCAATCCGCAACGCGATCGACCGCTTCGTCCTCGCGCGCCTGGAGCGCGAAAACCTTACGCCCTCCCCCGCAGCGCCGCCCGCCACCTGGTTGCGCCGCGCGAGCTTCGATCTCACCGGCCTGCCGCCGACGCCCGCCGAGCTCGATCGCTTCGAGGCC
>JANPIT010000087.1:0-1825 GCA_031425115.1 Opitutaceae bacterium
CTCGATGATAGTGATCTTGAACGGGACTTCTTCGACGACGGCAGCGGCGATGCGATCGACTTCAGATTTCACATACACGGCGTCGTTCTGGATGCGGACCCACTCCACCGTGTGACGGAAACGGCTGGCCACGTTCTTCGCCTTGACGGCATCGACTGGCGCGGCCGTGGGCGTGAGCAGGCCGCCGGCAATTGGCGCGTCGGCGGCCGCTTCGAACACGACGGGCACGGCCGAGAGGCTGCCGGGGACAGTCTCCGCGAGCATCGTGATGCCCGCGGGCAAACCGGGAAACGCAACCGCGAGGTCATCGTTGCAGGTGTCGCGGTTGAGATTGAGCAAGACGGCGAAACGATTGCCGCGCGGGACGACGATGGATTTGCGCGTCTCGTTGTCGTAGCGCGCCGTGTCGGGAATCGAGAGAACCAGGGACGGCGTCACTTCGGTGATCTCGACGCGGAAAGCGAAGAACGGTCCGGCGCGCCCGAGTTGGTCGGCGATGCGGACGACATACTCACCGTCCTCGGTAATTTTCACGCGGACGGAGCTGTCGGGATTGCCTGCCGCGTCATCGTTGTTGCCGAGGCTTTTTCCCTTGGCGTCGAAAATCGTCAGCACGGAATCCAGCGGCGACCCGAGGCGGCGCGCGAAGACGGTGAACTCGAGATTCTGGTCTTTCTTGGCGATGAACTTGTAGTGCGCGGCGTCGCCTTTCTTGGTGAGCACGCCGTTGATGGCGAGGGGCGCAGGCACGTTGACCAGAGGGGCGCGGACGATCGTATCCGCCGGGGCGATTGACGCCGCGTTCGGCACCGCGGAGACGCGCATCCAGTTCGGCGAGGGGGCGGTGCCGTCACGCTCGGCGATTGCACCGAAACGAGCGACGGAGGGAGTGGCTGAGGGTGGGAGGACGATCGACTGCTCGAATTCGCCGGCGGGATCGCCGAGGAATTTTGCCTGCAGGGTCTCGCCGGGCTGGCCGCCCAGCGGGAACACCATGCTCGGGCGCGGGAACGTGCCGACGTGCATCCGATAGACGTGGCCCGCTCCAGCGTAGGCCATGTCGCGGAGCTGGATGACGTAGTTGCCGTCGGTGGGCGCGACGAGGGACGTGAACCCGTCGTGGCCGAGCAGCGGCGTGTCGTCGGAAGTCGCTAGGGTTTTCCCGGCGCTGTCCTGGATGAATACGATGGGGTCGAACATCGAACGGCCGAGCCGCGCACCTTCGACCTCGACGGAGAGGCGCTGGCCTTGCTTCAGGGCAACGGTGAAGAAATCGATGTCCTCGCTCCCGATCGTGCCTTGGACGGTGGAGTTCAACGCGATCGTCTGCGGCTTGCTGATAACGTTGTTGGGTTCCTTCTCTTCGACGGACGGGAGCGGCCCGACGTAGAATAGACGAAGCGCGGAAATGCCGCTCGCGGTGCGGACGCGTAGAGCGTGTTCGCCGATGCGGCAATCGGGGGCGATGCGCAGCGTGGCTTTGAACTGCTTTTCGGTGGCGTCGCTGATTTTTTCGACGGAGATGCCTGGGCTGTAGAGAAAGATTTCCTGCGCATCCGCGAGCCGATCGCCGCGCAGCGTGACCTCTACGGCGGTGCCGCGTTGGCCGCCGGCGGGAGCGATCGTGGTGAAAGCGGGAGCGACGGCGTGGAGCGAAGGAATGAGGGAGAGCAGCGCAATCGCTCCGCTCGACCAAGATCCGGAGATAGATACTCGAGGCTTCGAGGTGGAGCGGCTTGACCTCAAGCCGCTGGCTCGAGTTAGCGGAACGGCTTCCCGTTCCGTCGGAGCCGAAAGTGGCTCCGCTGCAAAGCGGCTTGGGGTC
>JANPIT010000088.1:0-2565 GCA_031425115.1 Opitutaceae bacterium
CTCTGGAAGAAAATGCTCTCGATGCTCTTCGAGACCGGCCACCCGTGGATCACGTTCAAGGACGCCTGCAACATCCGCTCCCCGCAGGACCACGCCGGCGTCATCCACTCGTCGAATCTCTGCACCGAGATCACGCTCAATACGAGCAACGACGAGACCGCCGTCTGCAACCTCGGCTCCGTCATCCTCGAGACGCACCTCAAGCCCGACGGCTCGCTCGACCACGCCAAGCTCCGCGAGACGATCGGCATGGCCGTCCGCGCGCTGGACAATGTCATTGACATCAATTTCTACCCGACGCCTTCCGCGAAAACCTCGAATCTTCGCCATCGCCCAATCGGTCTCGGTGTGATGGGGCTCGCCCACGCGCTTTATCTCCGCGGTCACGCCTTTGCGTCGCCGGAAGCGGTCGAGTTCAACGATGAGGCGATGGAAGCGATCGCGTTCTACGCCTACGAGGCGTCGTCCGATCTCGCCGCCGAGCGCGGCACTTATTCGAGCTACAAGGGCTCGAAGTGGAGCCGCGGTCTGCTCCCGCAAGACACGCTCGATCTCCTCGAGCAAGAGCGCGGTCTGCCGGTCGAGGTGCCGCGTGGCGGCAAGTTGGACTGGGCCCCCCTGCGCGCGAAGATCGCGAAGCACGGCATGCGCAATTCCAACTGTCTCGCGATCGCGCCCACCGCGACGATTTCGAACATTACGGCGACGTCGCCCTGCATCGAGCCGACCTACAAGAACCTGTTCGTGAAATCGAACCTGTCGGGCGAGTTCATCGTCTTGAATCCGTTCCTCGTGAAAGACCTCAAGTCTCGCGGGCTGTGGGATCAGGACATGATCGACAACCTGAAGTATTTCGACGGCGAGCTGAAGGACATCGAGCGCATCCCGTCCGACCTCAAAGCGAAATACCTCACGGCGTTCGACATCGATCCGAAGTGGATTCTCGACGCCGCGGCGCGTCGTCAGAAGTGGATAGATCAGGCGCAAAGCGTGAATCTCTGGATCAAGACGCCTGACCTGAAAACGTTGAGCCATATGTATCGGCAAGCATGGCACGTCGGTCTGAAGACGACGTATTACCTGCGCAGCCTCGGCGCTTCGAACATCGAGAAGGCGACGGTGGGCGTTAAGAAGGAAATGCGCGGCGCCGTAAACGAGGGCTCGTCTGGTGGCCAAAACAGCGGAGACACCGGTGGCACGCACAGCATCGCCCAAGTGAAGGCCGATGCCGACGCCGCTGCGCTCACGGCCTCAGGTAAGAAGACCTACACCGCAGAGCAAAAGAACGCCTGCAGCATCGAAGCGATGCGCAACGGCGAGGCGTGCGAGGCGTGTCAGTAAGCGCTGACGAGAGGGAATTCAGAAGCCAAGAAACCAAGAAGCCGGCGACGGCAGTCAGTAATATCAACGGCTGACGCGACCTCCGGGCGCGCCTCACGTTGCGTGCCCGTCCAACCAGTCGCGCCCGGAGGTCGCGACGCTACCCGGGAAAGCCCAAGTCTTACGAGCCATCGGTATAAGTGGCCCGGCGTGGGAATTGCGAATCGATCTGAGCGTCGAGCGGGATGTTCCGATTCGTGGATTTCTGGCTTCTGAATTTTTTATTCCAACGTGCCGGCGCGTTCCGGGATAGGGCCGGAACCGGACGACGGTGCACTCTCGCGTGCCGGCAGCGTGCGCGGTTGCGCAATGTCTACCAAGCCCACGTTGCCCAGCGCGGGCAGCTTCAGGGCGAGGCGCTTTGGATTCACGCCGAAGTTAAAACCCAGGAGATTCAGCTCGAGGCCTTCCTCCCAGCCGACGGCCACTCCGAGGGCGCCAAAAATATTCAGTTGTGCGCCGGTGCCGCTGGGAGTGACCCCGATCATCTTCGCGCCGAGGTAATCCTTGCCGATGGCATGAGCGGGTAGGTCGACCCGGAGCTCCGGCACCGCGCGCAGCAGGTGCGCGATGAACGTGTTCGAATTCGGGCCCGGCCACGCGTAATAATCGGCGGCGTAGGGGTAGTCAGCCACGGCGGCGCGGATGCGTTCGACCAGCGGTTCGACGCCGGGGCCGCGCACGTCGGCCACCACGAGGGGGCGGTTGCCATACCAATAGCCGTCGGCGTGCCGCTGGCTGACGCGCACCCCATTGCCTGTTCGCCGGGTCTGGTATCCCATCAGTTCATACACGGTGAACGCGTCGGCGCCGGTCGGCTTTACAGCCACCCAGGTGTGCACGCTGAGATAACCGCGCCAGCCGATCGTGCGTGCGGCGTAAACTTGCACCACGGCTTCGGGTGTCGTTGCCGGGTTGGGCGCGAGCCCGGCCGGAGCGCGACTGGCCGTCCGCCAGTCCGCGGCGACGAGGCTACCAGTCAGCAAGACGGCGAGGGTCAGTGCGGCACCGAGCCGCAAGACCAGGAGTCGTTGGGGGCGAAACATCGCGACGGTGAAACCGCGCAGCCGAGGTCGGCAGTTACTTCCCGCGCGTTTTGGTCAGGCCCAGCTCGCGTTTAACGTTCGCGACGGACGGAAGGGAGACGCCGACCGCCTGAGCAATCTCTGCCCCGGTCTTGCCCTC
>JANPIT010000089.1:0-13545 GCA_031425115.1 Opitutaceae bacterium
CGAACGTTCTCGATCAGGTTGCAGTCGTAACAAATCAGCACGCCCACCCGAAATCCGTCCGGCAAATCGAAGACCGTGAGCTCGGTCCCACTCTTCACGGCCTCGTGTTCGAACGCGTGCAGCTTGCGGTGACAGTGCACCGTGCCGTCCGGCAGCGCGACGACGTAACTGTTGTGAAACACGCCACCGCCCGCGTCCTCGAAAAATCCCGCGCCCACCGTCACGCCGTGTCGTTGCGCGAGCGCGCGCAGCCGCTGCGTGCTTGGGCCGCTGGGAATCGGCTCCGCCAGTGCGCCGAGTTGCTCGACGGAAAGATTCCGCACGAACCAATAGCCACTGATGCAGCCTTCAGGAAACACCACGAGCCGCACGCCCTGGGCGGCGGCTTGAGCGGTGAAGGCTTCGATCTTCGCGAAGTTCGCCTCCTTATCGCCCGGCGCACTTTCAAACTGCACGGACGCGACGCGAATTTTGCGGGACAATGTAGACATGTGGGTTTTCGAAAAAGAATCTGGAAATCAGGAACTCAGGAAACAAGCCCGGCAACCGGAAACATCACTCTGCACTGGGCATTTTTCCTGATTTCCTGAGTTCCAGATTCATTCTGTTTTTATTCAAAACGGCCGCTCCGCGTAAAACCGGAAATCGTCGAAGTTGATGTGCCCCCAGCCCGAGCCCGCCTGCTCGTCCACAATTCGCAGCACCACTTCGCGACCCTGGTGCGGCCGAAGGTCGATCACCACCGGCGCCAACGTCTCGGTGTTCTTGAACGCGGGGGAGAACTTCCGCGTGTCCGCACCCGAAATCTTTACCAGCACCGCGTTACTCGCAGCGTCGACGAGTTCGACACGCGTCGTTTCAAACGGACCGGCCGCCAACAGGAAAGCCGCCCACGGCTGCGACAGCTTGAACGGCTTGCTCGTCAGCGTGCCCGTTGCGCCGTCGCCCAGCCCGTTCTCGTAGGTGCCAATCCAATACTTGCCGACGTGCCCGCTCGTCATCGGGGACCGTCGCGCTGCCACCGTGTCGCCCACGATAGGCTGCTTCGTGAATGCGTTGCCCACCGCCGTCCAATCGCGCAGGTCGCCCGTCTCGAAGTCAGTGTTAAGCGGTTTACCGTCCGCGCCCGTGGGCAGCGTGCCATTCGCCGGCAGCGAGGGCGCCGCCGAGGTTCCGGCCGCAACCGCGTTGGCCTTTGCCACATCCGCAGCGCGAGGTGTATGCGCGATGACATCGCGCGCAGTCAGCGCGTGCTTGGTCGCATCGGGATAGAGCACCTTCGGCTGCGCGCTGGCCCACTCGGCGGGCGAGACTTTCTTCGCCTCGTTGGTGAAAACGAACGCGCCTTTCTTGTTGCCGATGATGATATCGGGCCGGCCATCCCCGTTCACATCACCCAAGCCAATCTGCCGGCCCACGCCCGAGTTGTCGTCGATTAAGTTCGGCACCCAGTCGACCGTGCCGTCTTTCTCCCGCACGAGCTTGAACCAATAGAGCAACGCGGGCGCGCTCGCTTCGGGCGAGCCGGTCGGGCCGTGCGCCCAAAAACATTTTCCCGTCACGATATCCTTCAGCCCATCGCCATCGACGTCGACCAGCTCGACCGCGTGGATCTCCGAGAAGGTCACGCCGTAGCGATTCTCGCGCGGCTCCTTGTTGAGGAAAATGTGCGCCTTGAACGTCGGCGAGCCTTGGGCGTCCTTGTCCTTGAGTTGCTGATACCACGCGAAACCGTAGCCGTGCGCCGCGAGCGCGGTGATCACATCCGTCCGCCCGTCGCCATCGACATCGTAGGCGAACATCTGCGCGCCGGCCGGGGCGAAGAAGAATTTGTGCAGCTTCCACGCGGGGTCCCCCGCGAGCGAGGCCGGTTGCTCGAACCAGCCGTCCTTGAAGAGCACGTCGAGCCGCCCGTCGCCGTTCATGTCGCCCACGCCCAGCCCATGGGTGAAGCGCTGCCAGTTCCCGCCCGTGGAAATTGGCGTGAATTTCCATTTCGCGCCCGGGTTCACCCAGTCCGGCGAGGCGTAGCCGAAGTTGCCGCCATTTACGCAAACGATCTCCGGTTTTCCGTCGCCCGTCAGATCAGTGAACGTCGGTGACTCGTTATCCACCTCGTCGAGCACGGTGTGCCGCACCCAGTGCTGCTCTTTCCCCGCGGGATTCAGGTAGAGATAGGCAGGAGTGTGCGGCAGCCCGTAGGTGAGCACATCGCCCCAGCCGTCACCGTTGAAGTCGTGCACAAACGCGAAAAAATTATCGGTCGAATACGCGTTCTTCTGCCCGAAGCCGCCCTCGTAGCCGGGATACATCATCTCGGTTTCCGCCGTCAGTTTCACTTTGAAGGTCGTCTTGGGCGCGTAGATCTCGTGGCGCTTGTTGAAGTCCGGCCCTTCCCACCAATACGGCCCGTAAACCGCGTCGGGTTTCCCATCGCGATTCAAATCACCGAGCATCGCACCCTCGCTCCAATAGTATTCTTCGAGCTGCTGCTTCTTGAACGAATGGAGCGTGAGGTCGGCGGCGGAAAGCGTCGTCGCGCCGAGACCGAGGACCGCCAGGGGGAGCAGTTTCGCGTGCACGCCGCACCTTGCCTGCGATGCGGCGGCGCGGTCAAGGCGGTTGCGCCCGCGCAAAAGGTGTCGCCTCGCGCCGCGTCGCCAGCCTATCACTCGCCTCCCCACGATGAACGTTTCGCTCGCGCGTCGCCCCGCTTTTTTCCTGTTGATCGCGCTCAGCTCCGGCGTCGCCGCCGCTGTCGGCGCCGATTGGCCACGTTGGCGCGGACCCGAAGCCAACGGCCACGTCTCCGCCGCCGCCGCCGTGCCCACGCACTTGCCCGCGGAAGCGACCTTCACGTGGCGTAAGAAAATCGGCTTTGGCCTCGGCTCGCCGGTGGTCAGCGGGGGCGTCGTTTACTACCTCGATAATCAGGAGAACAAGGAAACGGTTCATGCCGCCGACGCGACGACTGGCATCGATCGGTGGACTCATACGTTGGACGACACGTTCAAAGACAGTCAGGCCCCCGCCGGCCCGCGCAGCACGCCGCTCGTCGACGGCAACCGCGTGTATGTGCAGTCCGGCAAAGGCGAGTTTCAGTGCCTCGACGCCGCCACCGGAAAACCGATTTGGGGCGTCAATTTCGTGCGCGATTTCAAAGCGATCTTTACCGGCGAGAAAGGCCAAACCCCCGGCGCCGGCCGCCACGGCAACACCGGCGCCCCCTGGGTGGAAGGCAACCGCATCTTCGTCAGCGTCGGCGGGAGCGAGGGCGCGAGCGTCGTGTGCTTCGACAAACGCGACGGCAAGGTCATCTGGAAATCGCAGAGCGATATGCCCGGTAACGGCGGCCCGGTTGTCGCCACCCTCGCGGGCCGCCAGCAGGTGCTCGCGTTTACGGTCGACGGCGTGATCGGCCTCGACTTCGCCACAGGCGCACTGCTCTGGCGCAAGCCGGTGAAGACTTCCTACGGCCGGCACGTCGCCAGTCCCGTCGTGCTCGGTGATCTCGTGATCGCCGGTTCGCATCAAGCGGGGCTTCTCGGGATCAAGATCGCTCGCGACGGCGACACCTTCACTACCGAGTCAGCCTACATCGAGAAACGCGTCGCGATCAATTTTTCGAGTCCCGTCTTGCGTGACGGCTTCATCTACGGGCTCGGCCCGGCGGGAATTATTTTCTGCGCCGACGCGCGCACGGCCGAGACAAAATGGTCCCACCAACTCCGCGCCGCCGGCAACAAGGCGCATGCGGGATTTTTGGTGTTAAAGGACAATATCCTCGTCCTCAGCGACACCGGCGACCTGCTCCTCGTCTCCGCCGATCCCAAAGAGTTTCATCTGATCAGTCAGCTCAAAGTCTGCGGCGACAACTGGTGCAATCCCGCCTATGCCGATGGAAAACTCTTCCTGCGCGACAAAGACGAACTGCTCTGCCTCTCGCTGCTCCGGTAACCGAATTCTCCCATGAAGCCCACTCGCCTCCTCGGTCTCGCATTCGTTCTCCAGGCTTGCCTCTCCGTCTCCGCCGCCCACTGGCCGCAATACCGCGGCGTCCAAGCCAACGGTCTCGATGCGACGCACGCACTCCCCACCACCTGGAGCATCCCGAGCGGCGCAAACCTTCGCTGGCAGTCACCGATCCCCGGCCTCGCGCACGCCGCGCCTATCGTGTGGGGCGATCGCGTTTACGTGGCGACCGCCGTGCAGGCCGGCGCCAAGTCCGAGCTGAAGGTCGGCCTTTACGGCAACATCGACTCAGTGAAAGAAAGTGAGACCAACCAATGGCGGCTCCTCGCCCTCGACAAGGCCACGGGGAAAATCGCCTGGGATGTCCTCGGCCACGAATCAGTGCCGCGCGTCGCCCGCCACACCAAGGCCACGCATTGCAACTCCACGCCCGCGACCGACGGCAAACGCATCGTCGCAATCTTCGGCTCCGAGGGGCTTTTCTGTTTCTCCGCCACCGACGGGAAGCTGCTTTGGAAAAAAGATCTCGGGCCGATGGATTCCGGTTACTTTCAAGTGCCGACCGCCCAGTGGGGCTTCGCGAGCTCGCCGATCATTCACGAGGGAAAGGTCGTCGTGCTTTGTGATGTGCAGAAGGATTCTTTCCTCGCCGTCTTCGACCTCGCCGACGGCAAGGAGCTATGGCGGACGCCACGTAAGGACGTCCCCACGTGGAGCACGCCCACCGTCGTCACCGGCGGCGGGCGCACGCAAATCGCCGTCAACGGCTGGCATCACACCGGTGGATACGACTTCGCGACGGGCAAAGAGCTTTGGAAATACGATGGCGGCGGCGACATTCCGGTGCCCACGCCGATCACCGCCAACGGCCTGATCTATTTCACCAGTGCCCATGGCCGCTCCCGCCCAATGCGCGCGGTCCGCGTCGATGCCAGCGGCGATCTCACGCCGACGACCAACGACTCCAAACACGCCGCCGTCGCCTGGGAGCACGACCGCCGCGGGAATTACATGCAGACGCCGATCCTCGTCGGGGACCTGCTTTACGGCTGCGCCGACATCGGCCTGCTCACTTGCTTCGACGCGAAGACCGGCGAAGTCCGCTACAGCGAACGCCTCTCGACCGTCGGCGAAGGTTTCACGGCCTCTCCCGTCTCCGACGGCCGCCACCTCTATTTCACGAGCGAACTTGGCAACGTCTACGTGGTCCCGGTCGGCCCGAAGTTCTCGGTCGCGGCGTCAAACAAGCTCGAGGAAACGTGTCTGTCCACGCCGGCCATTTCTGACGGCGCGCTCTTCTTCCGCACCCGAGAGAAGCTCGTGGCAATAAGCGCGAAGAAGTGAGCCCGCTGCCCGGCAGCATCTCGAATCCGTAGCTACGAGCGCCAGCGAGTGGTCATTTGCCCACTCGCTCACGCTCGTAGCTACGCGCTACGCGACCCCGAATACGTCTGCGACGCCCTGATGGCAGTCGCCCACCATTCGCCATGAAACGCCGCTAGTAGGCCTCTCTACCGAAAAATCTGGACGCCGGGTCGCACCTTAGGGCAGGGGTGAAACGTCTCTAAACCGATCCCACTGCAACACCGCAGCCACAACCAGCACCTCATGAGGTTTCATTCCAAGCCCTCCGCCCCGTATTTCTTCATTCGTCGCCTCTGTGCGATTCTAGCCGTCGGCGCTCTGGCTGGCGGAGACGCGTTTGCTGCGGCGGGACCCAGCACCACGGCGATGGCTCCGTTCCGCGTGGAGGCAGAGTTCGGGCCTGACGGTCTGCGCATTCAAAACTCTCAGTCCGTTCTCAATACCTACCTGCTCGAGCAGCACGGCGTAGGGCAGATGCAGGACATGTCGGGCGTCGCCCCCAACTTGTTTGCGAGCAACAGCGACTCCCGCGGTTTTGGTGACGTCGTCGCTCTCCGCGGCCTCGCCAACACGATTTTCTTCAGCGCTCCCGCCGTCGCGCTCTATGTCGACGATGTGCCGAGCGGCTCCGTCTCGTCCTATCCGAGCACCCTGCTGAACATCGACACGTTTGTGGTGAAAGCGGGTCCGCAGGGCACCGACTACGGCCGCAACGCCCCCGGCGGCGTTATCGACATCCGCACGCAGGTCCCCGGTGCGCGTCACCAAGGCCGCGTGCTGCTCGATTACGGCTCGTTTCACTCGTCCGCCGTTCGCGCCTCCTTCGATGGACCGCTCAATAACAAGCTCGGCTACAGCGTCAGCGTCGGTCTCGCCGACCGCGACGGCTACATTCAGAACACGTTTCTCAAACGCTCGGCCGACGACCGTCGCTCCGTAACCGGTCGCGGCGCCCTCTTTTTCAAACCCGACGACAAGCTCACCCTGCGCTTCGGCATGATGATCGAGCGCGTGCGAGACGACGCCACCCGCCTCAGCTCCTTGTTCAGCCCCGATCCGTTCGTCGTCGGATCCAATCTGAATGGCCAAACGCGAATCGACCGTCTGCAGTTTTCCTTCCAGGCGAAGCGCCGCTTCAATTGGGGATCGCTCGTCGCCACCACCTCTCACCAGGACTTCGACCTCGATCCGTCCACGACCGACCTCGATCTTTCGCCTCTCTCGCTCGCTTCCTCACGCGTCGTGCAGAGCGAAAAATTATTCACCCAGGAAATCCGCCTCGAGTCTGCTCCGCGCACCGACAAGGGCCAGTGGCGCGCCGGTGTCTTCTACTCGGACTCCGAGATCGAGGGCGATGCGCTCCGCGAGTTCGTGGTGCCGCCCAGCATGTTCGTCCCGCCCGGCTTCATCCAGAGCGAGCGCACCGTTTTCACCATCGGACAAAAAAATCTCGCGGCCTACGCTAACGCTGATCACCCGCTCAGCCGTGCTACCACCCTGAAGGTAGGTGCCCGCATCGAACACGCCGACGGGGACATCGACCGCACCAAGGCCGCCTCGAATAATTTCCGCTTCCCGTCGCCCCAAGACGCCCGCCTGACCACCGGCCGCGAGCGCGACTACCTGTCCGCCACCGCGGGCATTGGCCACGCGCTCTCTGACGCGCTGAGTCTGCAGGCCCGCACGTCCATCGCGGTGAAGCCCCACGGTTTCAGCGGCTTCACCGCCAACCGCGCGCTCTCCCGTTTCGACGACGAGCAGGCATGGTCCAGCGAGGTCGGCATCACGTTCGGCCCGCCGAAAGGCCGCTTTGGCGGCAGCCTCCTCGGTTTCTGGAGCACGATCGACGGCTACCAATTCGAGCGCACCGTCCCGGGCTCGACGGACTTCGTCGTCGTCAACGCCAACGAGGTGATCTCGCGCGGGCTCGAAGCCAAATTCATGTGGAGCCCCGCCGAGCGCATCTGGTGGGATTTTCAGGCCGGCTACACCGACGCGACGTTCAAGAGCCACCGGGACTCGGCCGGCGCGAACGTGAACGGCAAGCGCGTGCCTTTTGTCCCCGCCTACACGCTGCGCACCGGCGTCACCGTTGACCTCACCCGCGGCTTCTCCGCCAACGCCAGCTACTCGGCGATCGGCCGCACCTATTACGATGAGCGGAACACTGCCATGTTCTCCCAGAAGGCCTACGGTCTCGTGAACGCGCAGCTGCGTTACCGTTTCGATAACTGGACGGCCACACTCTACGGGCAGAATCTCTTCGAGAAGAATTACTACCAGTTCGTGAATGCCGAGATTTTCGCCGGCAGCCCGGGCGCTCCCCGTCGCGTCGGCGTCCAGTTCTCGTTCGCCTACTAAGCCCCGTCCGCCACCCCGCACCGCACGAACAGGATGCTTAAAACTCATTCCAAAGCCGGCCGCGGCATGCGGCTCGCTTAGTCCCACGTCGCGACTTCCCTTTGCGGTTTCAGCATTTCTCGTTCTCCCTCTCTTCGTTCCCGGTTCCCCTGAGTTCCAGATTCTCCCTTCTCCATCCCTCTTGGCTCTATGAGATTCGCAGCTCGCATCACTCCCCTGCTCGCCACGCTGGCCCTTGGCCTGTCGGTGGGCGATCTCCACGCTGCCTCCGGGTGGCTGAACTGGCGCGGACCAAACCGCAATGGCGTGTCGCCCGACAAGACGAAACTGCCCGATAAGCTCGAGATCGGCGGCCCGAATCACCGCTGGTCCTACAAGGTCCGCGGTGCCGGCGCGCCCGTCATCGCGGACGGTCGCGTGTATGCGTTTGGCTTCTACGGCGAGACGACCGACGTCGAAGAGACGTTGATCTGCCTCGATGTGAAAACGGGCGCCAAGCTCTGGGAATACCGTTTCCCGGACTACATCAGCGACACCACCTACAACCGCTACGCGATTGGCGCGCCCGTAGTTGATGGAGAGACCGGCAACGTTTACGTCGAGTCGACCTGCGGCCTGGTGCTGGCCTTCAATCGCGACGGTAAACTTCTCTGGCAGCACTCCATGATGGAGGAGTTTGGCCGCCTCACCTTCCCCAACGGCCGCACGGGTGCGCTCGTCGTTGAAGGCGACCTCATCATCACCGATGGCATCACCGCCAACTGGGGCACGGATGGTCCGGCCCGCAATCGGTTCTACGCCTTCGACAAACGCACCGGCGAACTCTGCTGGTATTCGACGCCGGGCATCGAGCCGATCGACAGCACCTTCGCCACGCCCGTCTACGCCAATCTCGGCAATCAACGCGTCATTTACCAGGGCACCGGCTGCGGCTTCGTCGTCTGCATCAACGCCCGCACTGGCGAAGCCGTCTGGCGCTACCGCCTCTCCGGCGCCGGCGTCAACGCCGACGTCATCCTCCAAGGCGCCGACCACCTGATCGCGGTCCACGGCAAAGAGAACATCGATTCCACCAGCCACGGCCGCATGGTCTCGCTCAAACTCCCGACCGAATACCCCACCGGCCCGAAACCCGTCGTGCTCGGCAAGGAAGCGGAAGTGTGGCGCAACGACGACGTCATCGCGTTCAGCAGCTCGCCCATCATGGTGAACGATCGCGTTTACTCCACGATCGCGACGGGGTCGTTGGTCTGCGTCGACGCCAAGACCGGCAAGACCATCTGGACCGAGAAGCTCGCGCCCGACCAGCTCCACGCTTCGCCCGCCTACGCCGACGGCAAATTTTATATCCCGATGCAGCACGGCACCGTCCACGTCCTCAAAGACGCGGGCACGAAAGCCGAGATCCTCTCGGTGAACCACATGGGCCCCGGCTCCGTGTGTCTCGGCGCGCCGTCGTTCTACGGCGACGCGGTGTTCATCTTCACTCGCGACACGCTCCACTGCTTCGGGCCAAAAGCCACCGCTGCCAGCGTCCCGCCGTCCGTGGCCGTCGCCGCCGAACCCGCTTCGACTGCTCCGATCACGCAGCTCCAGGTCGTGCCCGCGGAATTCGCGCTCGCGCCCGGCCAGTCGCAGACGTTCACCGTCTACGGGCTCGACGCTTCCGGTCGCCGCGTGAAGGCCGTCAGCTCCGAGGCGACGTTCGCCAAATTCGTTCCACCCACCGCTCTCGTGAAATCCGAGGTCGATGCCGAGATCACCGGTAACGTTCTGAAGGCTTCGCCCACCGCGAAGATGTCCGCCGGCCAGCTCCAGGTGAAGTGGAACAACCTCGTCGGCTCCTCGCGCGGCCGCGTCGTCGCCGGCCCGGGCTATAAGGAAACTTTCGACGCCATGCCGCTCGGTCAGAAAAACGAGCTGAGCGAAGACGTCGGCTTTCCTCCCCTCGCCTGGCTGGGCGCCCGCGTGAAATGGCACATCCTCGAGAAAGACGGCAACAAGGTCGTCGCCAACCGTCTCGACGCGATTCTGTTCCAGCGGACGATGAACTTCATCGGCCGGCCCGAGATGAAGAATTACACCATCGAGGCCGACGTCATGACGGACGGCGACCGCCGCGTGATGTCGTCGGTGGGACTCGTGAATCAACGCTACCTCATCGCGCTCGCGGCCAATAGCCGCATCCTCGAGGTGACGAGCAATCACGAACGCGTGAAGGAGTCGGTGCCCTTTCAAGCCAAGGCCAACACTTGGTATCGCCTGAAAACGCGCGTCGACCCCGACAAGACCGGCACCGGGGGATTCGTCCGCGCCAAGCTTTGGGAAAAATCTGCCCCCGAGCCCGAAGCGTGGACGATTCAAGTCCGCCAGGAGAAACTCCATGCCCACGGGGCGCCTGGTGTATTTGCTTTCTCACCACAGAGCCTGAAACGCGTGTTCATCGATAACCTTTCCCTTTCCGCCAATGAGTAAGTCGCACTTCCCCTCCACCCTTCCCCTCCTGGCGGCTCTACTCGCCACGCCGCTCGTTTCCGCCAAAGATTGGCCCATGTGGGGCGGCACCGCCGACCGCAACATGGTCGCCGAGGCCAAGGGCATTCCGAACGATATCTCGAGCGGCAAGTTTTTGCCGAAGAGCGAGACGATCGACCCGAAGACCACGAAAAACATCAAGTGGATCGGCAAGCTCGGTTCGCAATCCTACGGCACCCCCGTCGTCTCGGGCGGCCGCGTGTTCGTCGGCACCAACAACGAATCACCGCGCGATCCCACGCAAATCGGCGATCGCGGCGTGTTGATGTGTTTCGATGAAAAGACGGGCGAGTTCCTCTGGCAGCTCGTGATCCCGAAGGTCGGCGCGGGCAAGGTGAGCGACTGGGAATTCGTCGGCCTCTGCTCCTCCGCGTCGATTGAAGGCGACAAGGGCTACGTGGTCTCCAACCGCGGCGAGCTCGTGTGCTTCGACGTCAAGGGCATGGCCAACGGCAATCAGGGTCCATTCATGGACGAGGCGAAATTCTCCTCGCAGGACGGCAAGCCGGTCGCGACTAACGAGAAGAGCGCCGACATCCTCTGGGTGACCGACGTGCGCACCGAGCTTGGCATCTTCCCGCACAATGTCTCGAGCTGCTCGCCGCTGATTCTCGGCGACAAGATCTTCGTCGCTACCTCGAACGGCGTCGACTGGTCCCACCTCAACATTCCTGCGCCTTTCGCGCCTGCCCTCGTCGCGATCGACAAGAACACCGGCAAGGTGATCGCCGAGGAAACTTCTGGCGTATCGCAACGGGTGTTACACGCCAGCTGGAGTTCCGCCGCCTATGCCACGGTCGGCGGCAAAGGCATGATCGTCTGGGGCGGCGGCGACGGCTTCGCCTACGGTTACGATCCCGAGCCCTACAAGCACGCGGAAGGTTTCGGCGCGTTGAAGGAGCTGTTCCGCTACGACGCCGACCCGACGGAATACCGCACGAAGAACGGTCAGCCGATCAAGTATGCCACCTACGATGGCCCCAGCGAAATCATCGCGACGGTCGTCGTGCACGACGGCAAGGCCTACGCCGCCATCGGCCAGGATCCGGAGCACGGCGACGGCGTCGGAATGCTGAGCTGCATCGACCTCAAGGGCACGGGCGACATCTCCGGCAAGGCGCTCTGGGTGAACAAGGATGTCGGCCGCACGATCTCCACGCCCAGCGTCCACGATGGCCTGATTTACCAAGCCGAATACAAGGGCGACATCCACTGCATCGATATCAAGACCGGCAAGCAGCTCTGGGTGCATTCCACCAATAGCCGGATCTGGTCCTCCACGCTCGTAGCCGACGGTAAAGTTTATGTCGGCAATGAAGACGGCGAACTCGTGATCCTCAAGGCCGGCCGCGAAAAGCAGCTCATCGGCAAAGTAGAATTCTACACTCCGGTCTACTGTTCACCCGTCGTAGCCAACGACGTGCTCTACGTCGCGACGCACACGCACCTCTTCGCCGTCGGAAAGTAACGCGAATTTGCAAGTAGCGGCGTCCTTGCCGATCCGTCGCGCGTAATGCGTGACGGATTCGCAATCCGCTTCTCATCCAGCCGTTTCGCTCCACGCCTCCTCTCTCTCCTCCTTCACACTTTCATGAGCAGCAAACTCTCCCCCAAACAAGCCCAAGCCGCGCTCGACGCCTGGACGCGCAAGATGATCAAGTGGCATTTCTCCCCTGCCACCGGTTGCGACTACTGGCTCAAGTGGGCCAAGCAGGCCAAGTGGGATCCGGTGAAGGAGATCAAGTGCTTCGCCGACATCGCCGAGCGGTTTCCGCACTTCGACGATGATGTCCTGCGCAAAGAACAGCCCGAGCGTTTCGTGCCCAAGGCCTACGCGGGCCGTCCCTACAATATTTTCGAAACCGGCGGCACCACCGGCATGCCGAAACAGCGCGTGGGTTGGGACGACTACAAAGTCGACTACGAGGAATACAGCGACCACTACGGCCCGGACTTTTTCCCCAAGGGCGGCAACTGGCTCATGGTCGGTCCCACCGGTCCGCGACGCCTCCGCCTCGCCGTTGAGCATCTCGCCAACTACCGCGGCGCCTCCTGTTATTTTGTCGATCTCGATCCCCGCTGGGTGAAGCGCCTGATCGGCATGGGCGAGATGGCGATGGCCCGCAAATATCAGGAGCACGTCATTGACCAGGCCGCCACGATCATGCGCCACCGCAAGATCACGTCGATGTTCACGACCCCGCGTCTCCTCGAAAATCTCGCCGAGCGCATGTCGCTCGTGAAGGCGGGCCTGAAGGGCGTGTTTGTCGGCGGCACCACGATGACGCCCCAATACGTCCGCTTCGTCGTGGAGGAAGTGCTCGAGGGGAAAATCAATTTCGCTCCGACCTACGGCAACACACTGATGGGCCTCGCGATCTCCAAGAAGCTGACGCCCGAGGACAATTACAGCCTCACTTACTACGCGCCGCAGCCCCGCGCCACGCTGCGCATCGTGAATCCCGACAAGCCCACGGAGCTGGTCAACTACGGCGAATACGGCCGCGTCGAGCTCACGACCATGACGAAGGAATTTTTTGTCCCTCGCTTCCTCGAGCGCGACGAAGCCATCCGCCGCCCCCCGTGCAGCGAATTTCCCTGGGACGGCGTGGGCGACGTGCGCCCCTTCCAGTCACTCACCAAGACCATCATCGAGGGCGTTTACTAACCGGAGCATTCAGAAGCCATGAAACCAGGAACCCAAAACCAGGTTCGATTCATGGCTTCTTGGCTTCTGAATTAACTCATCATGTCTTCTCCCATTCACATTCCCATCCTCCGTTTCGGCGCAAGCTACCGGAGCCTCGACACGCAAAAGCACACGATCCCTGGCGGGACCCTCGAAGTCAGCGTGGCGAACTCCGGCCTCATCCGCCGCGACCTCGCGGAGCTCCCACGCGCCAGCGCCGCACTGCGTGATATCCCTTGCGATCGGCTCGTCGCTTACATGGAAAAAGCCGCTGAGCTTTACCTCCACGGCGATCTCCCCTGGGGCGAAGGCAAGCGCCTCCAGAGCCCCGCCGACTACGCTGCCGCGCTTTCGCAGCTCACCGGTCTGCCCCACAGCCTCGGCCGCTCCAACATGTCGAAAGTCCACGCCGCGATGTCCAACATCCGCGCCGTCCTCGCCGGTCTCACCCGCGGTCTCCCGCACGAGCTCTTCGATAGCGGCGTCGTGAAGCAGGAGGGGCTCGACGTGAATTTTTTCCCGCAGACGAACAGCCTCGGCGTGCTGCTCCCGAGCAACTCGCCCGGCGTCAATTCGCTCTGGCTCCCCGCGCTCGCGATGAAAATTCCGGTCGTGCTCAAGCC
>JANPIT010000090.1:0-3119 GCA_031425115.1 Opitutaceae bacterium
TTCGTGGGCGATCACGGGATCGGCGGGAATGCGGGGAAACTTTTCCCGCCGGCATGGACCGATCAGCGGCTGACCTGTTATCACGTGCCACTCCTTTTCTACGCCCCCAAGCGGCTTCCGCCGCAGCGCGTGCACGCCGTCGCCTCGCAGGTGGACCTGCTGCCGACCGTGGCGGCGCTGGCGGGCCTGCCGCATCGCAATGCCACCCTGGGCCGCGATCTGTTGCGCCAGCAGGAGATCGATGGCGGCCGCAGCAATGCAGCCTTCATCATCGATCACAGTTCGAAGACGATCGGGCTGATCAAGGGCCAGCACTTCGGCACGCATCAATTGGCGACGGGGCGCCTGGAAATCGTGTGGGCCGACTTCGCCGCGGCCCCGCCGGCGCAGGGCGTAAACGCGGCGCCCGATGACCACCGCATGTTGACCACGGCATTCTACGAGACGGCGCGGTATCTCCTGCGCCATAACAAAAAGGCCGAGGCGCCGAAGGGGGCCGATTAATGCGCTTCGTTTTTCGCGCAAGTGCGTCTTTCCATTCTCCTTCTCACCCCTTTCTTTCGCTTAATGCCGTTTCCCTTCACTGACCGGCCCGGTGCGAGCCCCGCGCACCGCCGCCTGTCTTCCCGGCAGCGTCTCGCCCTTATCGGCGTCACGTTCGCGACGGCGTGGGCGGCGACAAAGTATGCGCCGCCGGCGGGTGAGGCGGCACCGGAGCGAATCGCGGCCCGCCAGAATCGCGCGCAGTCGGCGCCAGCCGTGCCTGCCGCGCCATTTTTCACGGAGACGTGGGTTTCGCCGCACGGCCACATGCCCTCCGCGCACAGCAGCGCGACGTGCGTGCTGCCGAGCGGCGACCTCTTCGCGGTGTGGTATGGGGGCTCGCGGGAAGGCGCGGCGGATGTGGCGCTGTTCACCTCGCGGCTCGTCGCGGGCACGACGGCGTGGACGGTGCCGATGCTCACCGTCGATCGCGCGATGGCGCAGCATGAATTGGAGCGGGTGATCAAGAAAGTCGGTAACGCCGTGATCTTCGCGGATCGCACGGGCACGCTCTGGATGATCTACGTGAGCGTCTCGATGGGCGGCTGGTCTGGCAGCGCGCTCAACGTGAAGACGTCGCAGGACGAGGGGCGCACGTGGGGCCCGAGCCGGCGGCTGACGGTAAATCCCTTTTTGAATCTCAGCACGCTGGTGCGCAACAAACCGATCTTCGCCAGTGATGGCCGCATCGGGCTCCCCGTGTATCACGAGATGGCGCTCAAATTTCCGCAGATGCTCTGGCTGACCCCCGGGCCGCAGGGGAGCGTCCAAGAATACCGGATGCGCAATCTCGCGTCGGAGCCGGGCCTGATTCAACCCACGCTTGTGCCGTTGGATCACGACCGGGTGTTGATGATGCTGCGCGATCGCCGCTCCGAGCGGCGGATGCACACGGCGTATTCCGATGATAACGGCTGGACTTGGTCCGACGCCGCGCCGAGCGGGCTTCCGAATCCGGACTCGGCGCTGGACGGGCTGCGTCTGCGGGACGGTCGCATCCTCATTGTTTACAACCACGCGCACCGCAGCCGCGACAACCTCCGTCTCGCACTCTCCGCCGATGGCGGCCGGAGTTGGCGTTCGGGACCGACGATCGAAGCGGCGGCGAACCGCGAATATTCCTACCCTTTTCTCGTGGAGGATCAGCGCGGGCAGATTCACCTCACCTACACCTGGCAGCGGGAGCGGATCAAACACGTGGAATTCAACGTGGCGTGGCTCGACCGGCAAATGGCGGCCGACTCCGCGGCGCAGCAATAAGCATCATGGTTCAGACCTTCTCCGCACTCATGCTGGTGGCCGCCCTGTGGATTGGCGGGCTGTGGCTCAGTGGGCAGCTGCAGGGCCGCGTCTGCACCCGTCGCGTGAATCTGAGTTTCGGTGTCGCCGCCATCCTGATACTTTTCCTCCCGGTGAGCGGAATGCGGCTGTGGAGCGTGGCGTTTAGTTTTTGCCCCAATCCGAGCCTCCCGTTGCTCGGCATGGTGTGTGTGGCCCTTTGGCAACGGCTGTTCGGCACGCGTATTTTCCGGCCCGCGGACTGGCAGGCGGCGTGGCTCTTCGGCGCCATCGCCGGTTCCGCTCTTCATCTGCACCCGATGGTGCTCGGTTCGCTGGATCTGTATTACTGGGGTTGGGATCGGGAAGTTGCGGCTTGGTGCCTCGCCGCACTCGCGATGGTTTTCCTCGTCTGCGGCAACCGGCTGGGTGTTCTCCTACTCGCCGCGCTGATCGCATTTGCGGTCGACGCCCTGGAGTCGGCCAACTGCTGGGACTACGTGATCGATCCGTTTTATTGGATGATCGGCGTCGTCGCCACGGTTGCGCGTGGGGTGCGTCGGACCACTGGCTGGTGGCGGACGCGCCGCGGTGGTCGCGATGCCGAATCGTTGCCGGTGCCGGTCGTGTCGTAACCGCGAGCGCCAACGCGAGCGAGTGCGCCGTCGTAGGGGCGATGGAACGGGCCACTCGCTGGCGCTCGTAGCTACAGAGACGCGAGAGCTACTTCACGAAGAGTTCGGTCACGGGCACGATGCGAATGTTTTCTCGTTTGATGGGCAGCGCGTAGGTGGCGATTTCCTTGTCCTCTTCGAGCACGGCGGGCGGCTTCGGTGAGGAGTAGGTGATCGGGCTGGCGGCGTTGCTGGCGAGCGCGTCGGCGAAGGCGGCGGCATCGGGCGTGACGGCGACGATTTGCAGATTGGCCCGCTGCCAGTGCTTCTTGATCGCGGCGTTCACGTCGGCGAGCGTGACCTCATCCATCATGCGGCGGAATTTGGTGAGGTGGGCTTCATCGAGCCCGTAAAAAACATCGTCGATCGCGTAGCCGAGCCGCTCGCTCGTGGTGACGGCGTAGTGCAGCACGTATTTTTTCAGGAAATTGCGCTTCAGCTCGAAGTCGGCGGCGCTCATCCCGCGCTCGATCAGTTGATGGAAATCGCGGAGTGCAGCCCGCAGCGCGAAGTGCCGGGCCTCATGCGGGACCGGGCGAATCCAGATTTCGAATATCTGCACGCGGCGCGGCACGTTTTGCGGCGGAAGCATGCGCTGGCCGCCGTTGGGATAGTGCTCGATGT
>JANPIT010000091.1:0-5127 GCA_031425115.1 Opitutaceae bacterium
CGCACCCGTTACTATCTGGATCCGACCAGCGGCGACTTCAGCGCCGGCACGTATCCCGGCGGCAGCCATTTTGGGCCGTGGACGATGACTGACACCACCACCGGCCAGAGCTTCACCGCCTCGATGTTTGAGAACCCAGCCGGCCGCACCTCGACTGTCGGTGGCTCGAAGAAGGAGATCACTACCTACATGCTGGCACTCCAGAGCTTCTTCTGGAACAACCGCATCAACCTCTTCGGCGGCCGCCGTATCGATGATTTCAAGAGCTACCTCATCGATCCCTCGGCGCTGATCCGCCAGGACTATCTCGCCGCCAACGACCGCCGCGGCCTCTTCCGTCCGCTGGCCCAAAGCGGCTTCGATTCCAAAGCCGCGATCGACGAGCGCGGCCGCACCTATTCCTACGGCGCCGTGGTGCATCCGCTGCGCTGGTTTTCGCTCTTCGCGAGCAAGTCCGAAAACACCGCGCTGCCCCCGGGTTTCATCGATCCGGACAACCGGCAGCTCCCTGGCATTTACAGCGACGGCTACGACTACGGCTTCCGCCTCTCGCTCAAGGACGACGCGATCTCGATGCGTGTGAATTTCTACAAGGAGCACCAATACGCCCTCATTGGCGACGGCCAGGCCGTCCGCAACGCGTCGGCGGTGATCGAGCGCCGCCTGCGCGGGCCGGACCGTCCCGCTGGCATCGCCACGGTGGCGGCCGACGGCTACGATCCCGTCGACCGCGGTGACGTCTATCGCTCGGTCGAGGACAAGATCGCGCACGGCATGGACGTCACGCTCGTGGCGCGGTTGACGGGCAACTGGGATGCCCGCCTCGCCGTCGGCCGCCAGCAGACGCACGTCTTCAACAAATCCAAGGAGTTCAATGCCTGGGCCGCGCGTCGTTTGGCGACCTGGCAGAGCTTCGGCGGCCTGGGTTGGCAAAATGTCGCGATCTCCGATTCGGACCCGCGCACCGTCCAGCAATATTACGACGCCGAGATCCTCCGCGAGGTCCTCCGCAGCGAGCTGCGTAACGACCTCCCGCGTTTCCGCCAGCGCGAGTGGCGCGCAAATATGTTCACCAACTATCGCTTCGACGAAGGCGTCATCAAAGGCCTCAGCCTGGGTGGTGGTGTGCGGTGGTTCGGCCCGGCGATCGTCGGCTACATTCAAAAGCCGTTCCCGACGGCCGCGGATCCGAACGGCACCGTCGACGATGTCACTCGTGCGCTCAAGGGACCGGAGGCGATGTTTGTCGACTTCCTCGCGCGTTACGGCCGCCGCACGAAGATTTTCGGAAGCAAGGCCATCAGTTGGAACGTCCAGCTCAACGTGCGCAATGTCTTCGAGCCCGATGACGTCGAGCCGATCCGCACCCGGAACGACGGTGTGAGGCTCCAGTGGGCTCGCGTCGAGCCGCGGCAGATCATCGTGAGCACGTCGTTCACGTTTTGATCCGAACGAAACCGCTGATGACCGCTCATGGTCGCTAATGTAATCCTGATGCCATCTGATTCTGCCGTCATTAGCGTCGATTAGCGTTCATTAGCGGTTCAAAAGAAATCTCCATGAAATTCACCTCTCGCGTGGCGGCACTCGGCTTGGCTCTTGCGTTCATCGCGGTGTCCGCCGCCCAGGCCGCGACGCCGTTTCAGTTCAAAAATCCCGTCCGAGCCGGCGACTATCCCGATCCTTCGGTGATCCGTGTGGGGAACGACTACTGGGCCACCGCGACCTCGTCGGAGTGGGCGCCGCATTTCCCGATCCTGCATTCGCGCGACCTCGTGAATTGGGAGATCAAAGGCCACGTCTTCGCGCAGCCGCCAGCGTGGGCGAAGGCGAATTTCTGGGCGCCGGAGATCGCCGAGAACAAGAGCAAGTTTTTCATCTACTACACGGCGCGCGAAACGGCGAGCAACCGACTCGCTGTCGCCGTCGCGACCGCGGACAATCCTGCCGGGCCGTGGACCGATCACGGGCCGCTGATCGCGCAAGAAGCCGGCTCAATCGACGGCGTGCCGTTTACCGATGAGAAAGGTGTGCGCTGGCTGGTCTGGAAGGAGGATGGGAATAGCAAGAAACTGCCGACGCCGCTCTGGCTGCAGCGCTTGAGCGACGACGGCCTCAAGCTGACGGGCGAGAAGAAGGAAATTCTGCGCAACGACGCTCCGTGGGAGGGCGCCGTGGTGGAGGGACCGTTCATCGTGCGGCGTGCCGACTACTACTACATGTTTTATGCGGGCAGCGCCTGCTGCGGCCGCGGCTGTAACTACGCCGCTGGTGTGGCGCGCGCCAAGAACATGGAAGGCCCATGGGAAAAGGCGCCGACGAATCCGATTCTCGCCTTCAACGACGCCTGGAAATGTCCAGGTCATGGCAGCATCGTGACGGATCCCGAAGGCCGCTACTGGTTCCTCTACCATGCCTACGCGCAGAAGGGATTTGTCGCGACAGGTCGGGAGATGCTGCTCGACGAAGTTGTTTTCGGCGCGGACGGCTGGCCGACGATCAACGGCGGCAAGGGACCGAGCTCGCGTGCTTCCGCGCCAACTACCGTCACGGCGCAGAAGGACACGACGACGGTGCGCGACGATTTCACTGGCGGCGGTGAGCTCGCTCCGGGCTGGCAGTGGATTCTCGGTCGCAAGCCGACCACGCGGCTCACCGGCGGCACTCTCACGCTCGAGGCGGGCGAAACGCCAGCATCGACGGTGCAGTCGATTACCGTCGCGTCGTTTGTCTCCGAGACCGCCGTCGACGTGAAGACACTCGCGAAGAACGCATTGGCCGGGTTGGTGGTTTTCGGCGATCGCGCCAATCACCTCGCGCTCGTCACGGATGGGAAACAAATCCAGGTCTGGAGCGAGCAGAAGAGCCAGCGCACCAAAGTCGCCGAGACCGCTGCGGCCGCGGGCGCGCAGGTGAAACTCCGCGTGGCGTGCGTCGATGGAAATCGTTTCCGCTTCGCCGTGCAGGACGCGACGGGCAAGTGGAAGGAGCTTGCCGGCGAGACCGACGGCAGCTTCCTGCCGCCGTGGGATCGCGGCGTGCGCACGGGAGTTTACGTCGGCGGTGGCGCTGGCGCGACCGCGAGCTTCGATTACTTTTCCGCCACCCCGGGAGACGAGAAGCTTTTTTCACCGTGAAAATGATTCCGAGGGTAGGGCGAGTTATCATTACCATCGCGGCGCTGCGAGTTTCGCGCTCGGCTGGCGCGGCTCGCTCCGAAGCGGAAATAGCCTTCTCCCTCGTTTTTAACTCTTTCGCTCACCCCATGCGTTTCCTTCTCCCGCTCATCGTCGCAGTCCTCGCCGTCGGCAGCTCGCTCACTGCCGCGGAGTCGGCGAAGCCCAATCTCGTCGTCTTCCTCTCGGACGATCACAGCCTGCTCGATTCGACGGTCTACGGCTCGAAGGAGGTCAAGACGCCTAACATGCAACGGCTGGCAAAAGCCGGACTCACGTTTGATCGCGCCTTCGTGGTTTCGCCGAGCTGCGCGCCGAGCCGCGCGGCGCTGCTTACCGGGATGATGCCAGCGCGCAATGGAGCGGAGGCGAACCACACCAAGCCGCGCGCCGAGATCAAGAAGCTGCCCGCTTACCTGAAAGAGCTCGGCTACGAAGTCGTGTCCTTCGGCAAAGTGTCGCACTACCAGCACACCGGCGATTATGGCTTCGATCATTTTGCGCACGACAAGTTTCACGAAGACGTCGCGATTCCAGAGGGAATCAAGTGGCTCCGCGCACGCAAAAGCACGAAGCCGCTTTGCATTTTCTTCGGCACGAACTGGCCGCATGTGCCGTGGCCCACAGAGAACGAAGGCTTCGATCCGGCGACCCTGACGGTGCCTCCGTCGCACATCGACACGCCGCGCACCCGGGAAGCGCGGGCCAAATACTACGCCGCGGTGGCGCGCATGGACGCCGAGCTCGGCGCGGCGTTTGACGCCTCCAACGAGGTGCTCGGTGCGAACACACTTTTCCTGCACACGGCGGATCACGGGGCGCAGTGGCCGTTCAGCAAGTGGAGCTGCTACGATGCGGGCATTCGCACGCCGCTGCTCGCGGTGTGGCCCGGTCGGATCGCCCCCGGCGCGCGCACGAACGCGATGGTGAGCTGGATCGATCTGCTGCCTACCCTGGTCGAAGCGGGTGGGGGAGCGGTGCCGAAGGACATCGATGGCCGCTCCTTCGTGGGCGTGCTGCGTGACCCGAAGAAAAGCCATCGCGAGAAGATCTTCACGACTCACAGCGGGGACGGGCGGATGAACATTTATCCCACGCGGAGCGTCCGGACGAATGACTGGAAATACATCCGCAATTTGAATCCGGCTTTCTACTACACGACCCACGTCGACCTCGTGCAGGCCGCGGAAGGACCGGCGTATTTCAACAGCTGGCGGGAAAAGGCGAAGAGCGACCCGGCGGCCGCGGCGCTGCTTAAACGTTACCATGAGCGGCCCGCCGAGGAGCTCTACGATTTGCGGAACGATCCCTATGAGTTGAAAAATCTGGCCGCGGAGCCGCGGCACGCCGCCACGCTCGCTGCCTGCCGGGCGGACGTGGATGCGTGGATGAAGGAGGCCGGTGACGCCGGGAAGGTTTACGGCGAACCGCGCCTGATCACCGACCCGAAGCGCGCCGAGCCGCCCGCGCCCCCCGCGAAAAAGAAAAAGCAGTAACCGTCGGTTGCCAGTTGTGCGTGGGGTGAGGGCACTCCGCGTCCCCACGATCCATGAAATTACGCTCCCTCGGTCTCCTCCTGTCTCTCGCCAGCGGGCTCCACGCCGCCGCAACGCGGCCCAACATCATTGTCATTCTCAGCGACGATGTCGGCTATTCCGACCTCGGCTGCTTCGGCGGGGAAATCAAAACGCCGCACCTCGATTCCCTCGCCACGGGGGGCGTGCGTTTCACGCAATTCTACAATACCGCGCGGTGTTGCCCGACGCGCGCCTCGCTCCTCACGGGACTTTATCCGCATCAGGCGGGCGTGGGCTACATGACCGACCTGGCGCAATACAGCGCCGTCGCGATGATCAACGAGTGGTATGCGGGCGACCTCCGGCCGGACACGGCCACGATCGCGGAAGTCCTGCGCGGCGGCGGCTACCGCACCTACGCCGTGGGCAAATGG
>JANPIT010000092.1:0-2686 GCA_031425115.1 Opitutaceae bacterium
GAAGAACGAGCGAAGCGGAAATGGGGCGAAGCATGGGGAGAGGAATGGGAGGGTGGGATGCGACCTCGGGCGGGCGGCGGCAGGCGGTGGTTCCGAGCGGCACCCGCGGAGAGCCGGCGCTACGAAAGGCCGATGGGTTTAGAGCGCGTAGCCGGCGCGGCGCGGGCGATCGAGGAGGCGGGCGGCGACAGCGTCCCCGACGATCTCTTCTTTCTTCGGGTCCCACCGGACGGCGCGGCCGAGTTGCGCGGCGATGCCGTTGAGGTGGCAGACGGTCGCACTCGGTGGCCGACCTCCACATCAGCGATCGGACGCTGCCGCGTCCGGATGCAATCGAAGAAATCGCTGTGATGATTGTCGCTCGCGTAGAGGTGCACGTCCTCGCCGCGCAGCGGACGCGTGGCCAACTCCGGCGGATCCGTCTCGAGGAAATCTTCGCGCGAAACCCAGACCTTTCCTTTTGTGCCCTCGAATTCGATCATCGCTTTGGCGAGGTCGTCGACGCGTTCGACGCGCACGCCGTTGGCGTAGATGTGGGTCTGGTATTTCGTGGCCTCGAAACCGATTGGGCGAAACTCGACGGGGCCGGAGTCGTCCATGCCCAGCGCGTTTTGAATAATGTCGAAATGGTGCGCGCCCCAGTCGCCGTTTTTGCGGCCGCCATATTCGAGGAAGCAGCGCCAGCCGCCGCCGTAGTCGCCCTTCACGCGCTGGGGATTGTAAGGGCGCCACGGTGTGGGCCCGAGCCAGCGATCGTAGTTGAAGTCGGCCGGCAACGGCTCCTCCGGCAACGCGGGCGACGGAGGGAATTCGCCGAGCCGCGTGCGGATCACCTTGATGTCGCCGATCCAGCCGTTGCGCACGATCTCGGCGGCTTTGCGGAAGGATTTGTTGGAACGCTGCTGTGTGCCGGTCTGGAGCACGCGGCCGTAGCGGCGGGCGGTTTCCACGAGCGTGCGGCCTTCACGCACGGTGAGAGTGAGCGGCTTTTCGCAATAAACATCCTTGCCGGCCTGCATCGCGGCCTTGGCGACGGCGGCGTGCCAGTGATCGGGCGTGGTGACGAACACGACGTCGATATCGTCGCGGGCGATCAGCTCCTCGTGCGTCGCGTAGATCTCGAGGCCCCGCGCCCGCGTGCCGCTGTCCTTGATTTTCCCATACGCGGTCTCCATGCGATCGCGCGCCTTCTCGGCTTTGCTGCGCATGACATCGCAGGTGGCGACGACGCGGCAATCATCGGGGCGCCCGATCAGCGTGCCGATGTGGCTGGAGCAGATCAGGCCGTTGCCAACGAGACCGATGGTGAGCCGGTTGCTCGGGGCGGATTTGCCGAAGAGGGAAGCGGGGAAGAAGTTCGGCGCGGCGGCATACGCGACGATGCCGGCGAGGCCGCGTTTGAGCACGGCGCGGCGAGTGAGCGAGGCAACCGGGGCGGGGAGGGGTTTCATGCGGGGGCCAACACGCCAACGCGGACCCGGCTCGATGCCGAGGAAATTTCTACGCGGCCGATCAAAGGCGGCGGGGTGGTGCCGGCCGGGCGAGGGTTGGGTAGCGCGAGATTTGCCGCCCTCAGCCGCTTCCGCCGTTCTCCGGGTTTGACTGATTGCACGGGGAGGCGTGCATTCAGGGCAGGCATGCTTTCCCCTCGAGCCTTCCTTCGTCTTGGCGCCGTCTGCATCGCAACCGTCCTGGTCGGGCGCGGGGCGGAAGCCGTGGATTTTAGCCGGCAAATCCTGCCGATCCTGTCCGACGCGTGTTTCCGTTGTCACGGGCCGGATGCCTCCTCCCGCGAGGCGAAACTGCGGCTGGATCAACGCGAAGGGCTGCTCCGCACGCGGGACGACGTCACGGTCGTGACGCCCGGTCAGCCGGAGAAAAGCGAGCTGTTTCACCGCATCACGAGCAAGAATGAGGACGAAGTGATGCCGCCCCGCGAGTCGAGCCGGCAGCTCAAGCCCGCGGAGATAGAGCTTTTAAAACAGTGGATCGCGGCCGGGGCGCCGTGGGGCACGCATTGGGCATTTACCGCGCCCGTGCGGCCGGCGGAGTCGAAGCCGGCTCAAGCGGCGAACGCGCGTCGCGTGCAAAATCCGATCGACGGTTTCGTGTTTGCGAAACTGGAGAAGGAAAGACTCGCGCCTGCGCCAGAGGCCGCGCGCGAGACACTGCTGCGGCGCGTGACGCTCGACCTGACGGGCGTGCCACCGACGCCGGCGGAGCTCGATGCGTTTTTGGCGGATACCGCGTCGGGCGCGTTTGAGCGCGTGGTGGATCGGCTGCTGGCGTCGCCGCGCTACGGCGAGCGTTGGGCGTGGGACTGGCTGGATCTGGCGCGCTACGCCGACACGAATGGATTTCAAGGTGACCCCGAGCGCACCATGTGGCCGTGGCGCGACTGGGTCGTGAACGCGATCAACACCAACATGCCCTACGACCAGTTTACCGTGGAGCAACTCGCGGGCGATCTGCTGCCCGGGGCGACGAAGGAGCAGAAGCTGGCGAGCGGATTTCACCGGAACAATATGTTCAACGGCGAGGGCGGCCGCATCCCGGAGGAGACGCGGGTGGAAAACGTCTTCGACCGCGTGGAGACGACCGCGACGGTGTGGCTCGGCACGACGTTTACCTGCGCGCGCTGCCACGACCACAAATACGATCCGATCACCCAGAAGGACTATTTTGC
>JANPIT010000093.1:0-9013 GCA_031425115.1 Opitutaceae bacterium
TCGCCGTCGCCCATCATCTCGCGGCCAGCACGGACGCTGACGTGAAGTCGCTGCTCGACGAACTCGTCGTGGTTATCGACCCGTTGATGAATCCCGACGGCCGCGATCGTCACGTGCTCAGCCTCGCGCAGAATCGCAGCGTGCAGCCGAGCGTCGACGATCAGTCCGTGCAACACGTGGGCGTCTGGCCGCCAGGGCGCACGAATCACTACCTCTTCGACATGAACCGCGACTGGGCGGTGGCGTCCCAGCCCGAGACCCGCGGCCGGATCCGCGCAATCAACGAATGGAATCCCCACTATTTCGTCGAGGGTCACGAGATGAGCTCTCAAAGCACATTTGCGTTTTATCCGGCGAGCGAGGCCGTGAATCTGAACTTCCCCGCCAACGTGCATAAGTGGGAGGCGCGCTTCGCCGACGATCTCAGCGCCGCATTCGACCGGCGTGGGTGGCGCTATTTCAACGGCGAGCAATACGACAATTGGTATCCCGGCTACTCGTCATCGTGGGCCGCGCTGCGCGGGATCGTCGACAACCTCTACGAGCAGGCGCACATCAGCGTCGACGCCGTGCGCCGTCCGGAGGGCACGCTCGAATCCTATCGCGAGGCCGTTCACAAACAACTCGTCGCCTCGATGGCCAACCTCACGACCCTCGCGCGCAACCGCCGCGAAGTGCTCGCCGATTTCGTGGCGGAAAAGCGCCAGTGCGTGGGTCCCGACGCCACGGTGGCCGCCCAAACGTTTGCCATCGTCCCTTCCGCCAATATCACGCGGCAGCGCCAGTTCCTCGACCTGCTGCAACTGCAGGGTTTCGAAGTGCTCTCCGCCGGCAGCGCCTTCCAAGCATCCGGCCGCGATCGGCTCGACCGCGAAGTGAAAGACCGCAGTTTCCCCGCCGGCACGCTCCTGATCTCCACCCGCCAGCCGCTCGCACGCCTCGTGCTCGCCCTCCTGGAGTTCGACCCACGGATGACGCCTCAATTTCTCAACGACGAGCGCCGCGAGCTCCTGCGTTTCAACCGCTCGCTGATCTACGATGTCACCGGCTGGAGTTTGCCGATGCTGTTCGATGTCGAAGCCTACACGCTCGCGGGCGCGCCGCCCGCCGCCGCGCAAGCGGCCCTCGCCGCCACTCAGCCGGCCCCCGCCGAACCGCTGACGAACGCCGCATCGACCGTGGCGTTCGCGATCGATGGCACCGACGACGCCTCTGTCGTGGCCGCCGGTCGCTTGATGGAGCGCGGCGTATGGCTGCGCCTCGCGGAAAAACCCTTCACCTTTGGCGTTAAAAATTTCCCGCGCGGCAGCGTCCTCATCACGCGCAAGGACAACCAGAATTTCTCGGGCGATCTCGCCACGACACTCCGCGACGTCTGCGCGGAATTGAAAATCGCTGCGCTGGGGGTCACCACCGGCTTCGGCCCCGGTGAGTTGCCCGACTTGGGCGGCACGCATTTCAAATTGCTGCAGCCTCCGCGCATCGCGCTGCTCGGTCGCGAGCCGCTGACACCGGGTTCCTACGGTGAGTGTTGGTATGTGCTCGATCACGTGCTCGGCCTGCGCGCGACGTATTTAGATTTCAACCGGATCACCAACGCCGATCTCCGCCGCTACAACGTCCTGATTCTCCCCGAAGGCAACGCCGAGGCGCTCGGCGCCAAAATCGATACGCTAAAAACTTGGGTGCAGGAGGGCGGCACCCTCATCGCGCTCGGCAACGCCGTCGGCGCGATCGCAAAAGACCCGGGTGGCATCGGCTCGATCCGTCTGCTGCCCGCCACCTTCGCCAAGCCCGAGCCCTATTTCCAAGCGGTGATTCGTGAATGGGAAGGCACGACCACGACGGTCGAGCCGGAAAAAATCTGGGCCTTCACCGCACCGACGGGCGACTCAGCCGCCAAAATTCCGTGGCACGGCGCCGCGCTGAAACTCGACAAGGACGATCGCCCGTCTGAAGAGGAACTCAAGCGCCGCGACGACTGGCGTCGCATCTTCATGCCGCAAGGCGCAGTGGTCGCCGGTCGTGTTGATGATCGCTCGTGGCTCACCGCCGGTTGTCGCGATTATGTCCCCGTGGTCTACAGCGGGAATAACATCTTGATGGTTCCGCCCGGCGCGCAGGCTCCGGTGCGTCTCGGTTATTTCAATACAGCGCCAGCCGCACCCGCCGCCGCTCCTACCGTCCCGGATCCGAAAAAAGACGAAGCCAAAAAAGACGACGCGAAGAAATCGGAAAAACTCCCTCCGGGCTGGACCATTGCGCCTCCCGGCCACGAGTTGCGGCTCCGCATGAGCGGTCTGCTCTGGCCGGAAGCCGCCGAGCGTATCGCCAACTCCGCCTACGTCGCGCGCGAGGGTGTTCGCTCGGGCCAAATCATTCTCTTTGCCTCGAGCCCGATGTTTCGCGCCGGCGCGCTCGGCACGACCCGCATCTTCACCAACGCGGTGGTCTACGGTCCAGGGGCCGGCGCGAGTCAGCCGATCCGGCCGTGAGGCCCGCTTCGCGAGTAAGCTCCAAGCAGCAATCTCCAAGCTCCAGAGAAGCTCCAAACCAAAGCAAATCCAAATTGATGTTTCGAGTTTCTCTGGAGCTTGATGCTTGGAGCTTGGAACTTCCGCGCCGCTGCGGCCCGGTCAGCACACCAGCGAGCCGAAATCCATGAAGTCGGCGCGGAACCCGCCCTTCACGCCTTTGCAGATCACGCTCACCGCGTCGTGCGAATGCAGTGACTCGAGGTGCGAGCAGGCGATTTGGAAATCGCGGATGCGCTTGTCGCCATCGAACTCGCGATAGAGCAGGCGCGCGGCGTCCTCGACAAACTTCAGGTGCGCGCCGTTGAGCTCGGCGAAAGCCTGCTCGTCCTCGCGCTTCACCATGACCTGCGTCTCGGTCTGCAGCGCCCGTGCACACAGCGCCTGCACGTCCTCGATCCAGATTTTTTTCCCTGCCGCTTCCTCGATCACGATGCGTGCCTTGCTGCGTTGGGAGTGCGGCACGGTGTAAACATTTCGCGTGTCGCGCGCGTGCTCCGATAATTCCGCCGAGCAGGGGCACGCCGACGAGTAGACGAAGTCGAAATGGATGAACCGGCGCCAATCGCCAGAACTCGTCATCACGCCCTCGAACGCCACGGCGTAAAACTGGTAGCCCGACAGATCGCTGCGCAGGCTGCGATGAATCATCGGATACGAGAAACTAACCTTCAACCGCGCATCCTTGCTCTTCACGTTTTTCAGATAGGCGCGGAGGATCCGGCCCATCCACTCGCCCGTGAACACCTCGTCTTTGTGATCGTAGAACGACCGCACGATCCGGCTCATGTTGATGCCCTTCAAGTCCGCCTCGAGCGAGACCGTGCCCGTCACGCTCGCCTCCAGCGTTAGCAGCTCTTTCTGCTTCGTGCGGAATTTAAGCGGTAGTTTGAAATTATGGACGCCGACTTGCTGGATCGGCACGTGCGCTCCCTGGATCGCGTCATGCGCCGCCTCCATCATATCGGGCAGCGTCGCGCGGTAAGGCGCAGTCACCTTGAATTTCGGATTGTAGCCACGCGGGATGCGCGGCTCCGCGCCGCTCGCGGAGCGGTGCAGATACATGGATTTGGATGTGCTCATGTCGTTTTTGGTCGGGCCGGCGAAACGGTTGGTGACGATAACAACCAGGCCGCCATCGGCCTCGGGATCGCCGGCAAAATTAAGGAGTTGGAAAAGATATCTACGAAGATCTGGAACTCACGGACTCAGGAAAAAACCGGAAAAGATGAATCACAGACGCACACCCGGTCTTTTCCTGATTTCCTGAGTTCCAGATTTATCGATCGGTTTTTTCAGATTCATACCACATCCGGTCCGAGATATTCCGCGAAGTTTCGCGGGGTCTCATACAGCCGCACACGATACAGTTTACCTGCGTTGATGTGCGGCTCGATCTCGTTCCAGAACGCGATCACCAGATTCTCAGTCGATGGATTGATGCCACGGAGAAAATCCACTTGGTCGTTGAGGTTGCGGTGATCGCATTTGTCGACGATCGCTCGATTCAAAATCCGCTTCAATTCCGCCAGATCCATGACGTAACCCGTTTCCGGATCGGGCCGGCCGCGCAGCGTCACTTCCAGCACGTAATTATGCCCGTGCCAGTGCGGATTGGTGCAGAGCCCGTATTTTTCCTCGTTCCACCGCTGACTCTTCGTCGGGTTGTAGAGCCGGTGCGCCGAGTTGAAATGCACCTGCCGGGTGATGAACACGGTGCCATGCAATATGCGGGGCGCGACGGGCTTCGGAACGGCAGGACGTTTCGGCATGGAGGGTCAGAAGTAGCGAAAAAGCGCCGTCGGTCAATGCGCTGACTAGGGTCGAGGGTGGAGCGCGTTGTCCCTAACGCGCTTTTCTCGATGCGCGATCTCCCCAAACAAGCGTCTTGAGGACAAGCCGCTCCACCTCAATCGTGCCGCTTCGCGTTCCAGCGCCCATGAGAATCCGCAAAGTCCTCGTTACCGCCGCCAATCCCCGCCAGCGCACCTTGCCGCTGCAAACGCTCATCGACCAATCCGGCGAGCCGAAGTCCGCGCTGCAAGTCGTGCTCGAAGAAGCGGCCGGCGCGGGCGTGGAGGAGTTCGGCGTCGTGGTGTGCCCCGGCGACGAGGCGGCCTACGCCGAGGCCAGCGGCGCGCTGCGTTCGCGCGTGCGCTTCATCGTCCAGCCCACGCCGCGCGGCTACGGCCACGCCGTGCTTTGCGGCCGGCAATTTGTCGGCGACGAGCCGTTTCTCCATTTGGTCGGCGATCACCTGCACGTTTCGCAAACCTCCACGAGTTGCGCGCGTCAGCTCCTCGCCGTTGCCGCCGCGGAAAATGCCCCAGTCTCCGCAGTGCAGCCCACCCGCGAAAGCCAGCTCACTGCGTTCGGCGCGGTTGGCGGTCGGTTGGTCGGCGGCGCGAGTCCACTCTATCACGTCGAAGCGGTCCTGGAAAAACCCACGCCCACGCTCGCCGAGCAGCAACTGCTCGTGCCGGGCTTGCGCGCCGGTTTCTACCTCTGCTTTTTCGGCATGCACGCGCTTGGACCGGAGATTTTCGCGCTACTGGATGAACAGCAACGCGCCCAACCGGATCGCCCGCTGGGCCTTTCGCCCGCGTTGCACGCCCTCGCCGCCAAGCGCCGCTACCTCGCGTTCAACGTCGCAGGCCGCCGCTTCGATATCGGCGCGCCCTACGGCCTCCTCTTCGCGCAGCTCGCCCTCTCACTCTCCGGCCGTGACCGCGATCGCGTTCTCACCCAACTCGTCGAACTGCTCGCCGTGCGCGCGGACGGATCATGAGTCGCGGCGTCCTCGAAATCATCACGTCCCCCGATCCCGCCACGCGTAATCAGGCGATCGATCAGTGGTGCGCCGGCAAGACGGTCGCAGAGTTGCTCGCCGCGTGCACCGAGCTCGACGCCTACCGCCGCCAGGAGACGAATCTCTATCAACGCGTCCGCGCGCTGTTCTTCATCGCGGCCATCCACCGCTACCACCTGCCCGCGCGCGCCGAGCTGCCGCGTCTCGGCCGCGTGCCCTACGCCGGTTTTCGCCATCTGTTGGAGCGGCGCTTCGAAGAAGGGATCACGACCTTCCTCGAGGCCCAACGCACCGTCGGACCCAGCGAAACGCTCTCCAGCGCGCTCGCCTCGGCTCACCACGCCCTGGCCTTTCAAACGCTCGCCGACCAAGTCCGCCGCACCGTTCGATCCACGCACGGCAACGCCTGGATTTTTCGTCTCGGTCATCCGCTCGACCAGCCGCTCCGCGTCCGCCGCGAGCTGCTCGTGCGCGAGACGGGCGAAAATTCATTTCCGCTGCTCCGCGAGCGCACCCCCGTGCGCATGGATCTTACGCACTGCGGCTGGAGCGATATCTTTTTTCTCGGGATGGATTTTCCCGAAGGCGCGCGCGTCCTCAACATCTCGGTCGACCTCGGCGTGCACGGCCGCGACGCCGGGCCGCGTCCGCCGGTCGAGGCGTTTTTCCGCGTGATCGACGAGCCGGTCATCCGCCTCGCCAGCGTCGATCTCGAGGCCAGCGCGTGCCTCACCACGCTTGACGAGGTGTTTGATTTTGGGCGCGACTATTTGGGGCTGCTGAAGGCCGCCGTGATCGCCGCCGGCCTTGTGCCGCCCGGCATCGAGCGCTCAGGCGCCAGTCTCGCGGAATTGCTCGCGGCGATTTTCGGGCCCGGCCGCGGTTTCGAACTGGTCAGTAACGTCAACCGCATCCCCAAGGGCTCGCGCCTCGCCGTCTCCACCAATCTGCTCGGCGCGCTTATCGGCGCGTGCATGCGCGCCACGAGCCAGATCGAAGCGCTCACCGGCCCCATGGCGGAGAGCGAACGCCGGATGGTCGCCGCGCGCGCGATCCTCGGCGAGTGGCTCGGCGGCTCGGGCGGCGGCTGGCAGGACTCCGGCGGTCTCTGGCCCGGCATCAAATTGATCGAGGGTGCGCTCGCCGCTCCCGGCGATCCCGAGCACGGCGCCAGTCGCGGTCGCCTGTTGCCGCGCCACACGCTGCTAGGCTCCGACCGGATTTCCGCGGCGGCGCGGAAAAAATTACAGGATTCGCTCGTGATCGTGCACGGCGGCATGGCCCAAAACGTCGGACCCATCCTCGAGATGGCCACGGAAAAATATCTCCTCCGCAGCGAGCCCGAGTGGAGCGCTCGTCTCCAAGCCGTGGCTACGCTCGACGAGATTCTGGAAAAACTCGCCGCCGGCGATATCCGCGGCCTCGGTCGCGCCCTGACGGAAAATTTCTTCGGTCCGCTGCAAACGATCATCCCGTGGGTGAGCAATCGCTACACGGAGGAATTGATCACGCGGACCCGCGCCGCCTTCGGCGACGATTTCTGGGGCTTCTGGATGCTCGGCGGCATGTCGGGCGGCGGCATGGGTTTCATTTTCGCCCCGGAACGCCGGGCCGAGGGACAGGAGAAACTGCAGGCGATCATGCTCGCGACCAAGCGCGAGCTGGAGACCTCGCTGCCGTTCGCGATGGACCCCGTCGTCTACGATTTCGCGATCAACGAACACGGCTCCGTCGCGGCCCTGCTTACCGGCGCCGAAGCATTGCTCCCCGTCGCCTTTTACCAACACGCCGTGCCCGGCTGGCTCCGGCGGGAAGCACGTGATCTCACGCCGCGCGAGCGCAGTGACTTGCAGCAGTTCACGCGCGCCGGCCGCACGCATCCAGAATTCATGGACGCGCTGCCCACCCTGCTCGACCGCATGCTGCCCTCCGCCGAGAGCGGCGCGCGCAGCGCGGCGCGACTGGATGATCTGCTGACGGAGAATGGTTTCGATCGCGCGCAACACGCCCAGATCCGCACCGATCTCCGCGCCGGCCGCATCGGCCTCGCGATGAACCGGCTGCCTCCGAATACCAAGATCGAAGACGTCGCGCCGAGCGAGTTGTTCGACGCCGGCGCTGACGCCAGCGGCTCGGCTTCCGTTGCCATCGGAAGTGAAGTGCTTCCGCACCAAAAATTCCGCGCGGCCGGCGAAGCCGCTCTCCGCCGCGGCGAGGTCGCCGTCGTCACCTACGCTGCCGGCGTCGGCAGCCGTTGGACCCAAGGCGCGGGCGTCGTGAAAGGCGTGCACCCCTTTGCTAAATTCGCGGGCCGCCACCGCAGCTTCATCGACGTCCATCTCGCGAAGTCACGCCGCACCGGCGCCACCGCGGGCATCGCCGTGCCTCACGTGTTCACGACGAGTTACCTCACGCACGGCCCGATCGAACAGCACCTGCGCGCGGCGCACGGGGCGGACTACGAGCAGACCGTGTTTCTTTCCCCGGGTCGCTCGATCGGACTGCGACTCGTGCCGACCGTGCGCGACCTGCAGTTTGCCTGGGAGGAAACCGCGCAGCAGAAACTCGACGAGCAAAAGGAAAAAATGCGCGAGAGCGTGCGCGCGGCGCTCACGAATTGGGCGCGCAGCGCCGGCGAGGGCAACGACTACACCGACAACACTCCCGGTCAGTGCCTTCATCCCGTAGGTCATTGGTTCGAGCTGCCGAATCTCCTGAAGAACGGCACGCTCGCGCGCTTGCTGGCCGTGCGTCCACAACTGCGCACGCTGCTCGTGCACAACATCGACACCCTCGGCGCGACGCTCGATCCCACGCTGGTCGGCTGGTTCCAATCGTCCGGCGCGGAACTCGGCTGGGAAGTCATCCCGCGTCGCATCGAGGATCACGGCGGCGGCCTCGCACGCGTCGATGGGCGGCTCCGGCTCGTCGAGGGCCTGGCGCTCCCGCGCGAAGAGGACGAGTTCGGGCTCACCTATTACAGCACCAACTCGTGCTGGGTCGACATCGACGGCCTGCTGCGGCTCTTCGGGCTCACGCGCGCCGAGCTCGCGGATCCGGAGCGGACCGCCGCGGCCGTGCGCGCGATGGCGGCGCGCGTGCCAACGTATTTGACCC
The DNA here is from genome assembly GCA_031425115.1 of Opitutaceae bacterium. Classification (GTDB taxonomy): domain Bacteria; phylum Verrucomicrobiota; class Verrucomicrobiia; order Opitutales; family Opitutaceae; genus ER46. Next base: position 8,461 of record JANPIT010000093.1, read on the forward strand.
TCAAGGATGTGAAGAAACGCTGGGGCCACGGCCAGGAAGACGTGTATCCAGTCGCTCAATTCGAGAAACTCTGGGGCGATATGACCGCGCTGACCGAATGTAAGCACGTCTTCGCCGCCGTCCCGCGCGCTCGCGGCCAGCAGCTCAAAGATCAGGCGCAGCTCGATGGTTGGGCGCGTGACGGATCGGCGGCGCAGGTGGAAGTGCTGTGCGCGTGGTGAGTCATTGCGCCTGCGCTACGGGCTGAACACCCCACCCCTATCCCGCGCCGCGCCCTTGCGCTGGAGTGCGGCCATTGCAGCATGGACTCGAGATGCGTTTCCGCCCTTTTCGCCTGTGCTGTCTTTTGCTTCTGACATGCGCGCCCGAGTTCGCGCGGGCGGCAGAGCCTCCGACCTGGACGTCGAGTGCGATCAGTGTCGAGTCCGGGGTGCTCTGGCAGGTCGGCGATAACACCCCGCTTTCGTATCGCCTCGTCCCGACGCAGGTCTCCTGGCGGTCGAAGCGCAATTTCGGCCGCACCTTCGCGGATGGCTCCAACTTACTCGTGCGG
>JANPIT010000094.1:0-5637 GCA_031425115.1 Opitutaceae bacterium
CGACCACAATGGCCACGCCACCAACGCCACTGCCAATGCCAGCAACCCACCCCGGCTCACCGTCAGCAGCAGACCGAACGCCAGCACCACTGCGACCCAACCCCACCAGACGCGTTCTGTGGCCGCCGCGCCGGAGCGAAAGGCCAGCGCACCCATCGCGGGGAGCAGCAGTAGGACGTATCCAGCAAAGCTGTTCGGCAGACCAAACGGACCACTCGCCCGCCCTTGTGTATCCGCCGGCCCGATGCGGCTCAGCATTAGCCAGTCGGGCTGCACGAAGCGTTGATAGCACGCGAAGGCGACGCCGACCAACCCCAGCAGCACGAGCACAATAAACAGCGCGCGCCGCGGCCCTGCCGAGCGCACGCCATTCAGCACCACCCCAAACACTGCGGCCAACTGCGCCCACCCCAGCCAATCGAGACGCCCGAGCCACGGCACGGGTGTTACCCAGATGACATTTGCCGCGGCATAGACGAGAAACGGAAGCAGGCACCAGCCCGCCGGATGCAGCGGCGGCACTGCGACGCGCGAGAACACTCGCGCCAGTCCGTGCACCATGAGCAATGCACCCGTCAGGGAGAGCGTGACCACCCTCGTTTCCCCGCGATAACCGCCCAGGGCCAGCGTGGTCCACGCTAGATTCACCCCCAGTAAAGCGGCCTGCGCCCATTCCCAGAGCTGAGCGCGCGAAGAGTTAGGAGGAGAAACGTGCAAGCGACGTCCTCACTCTGCGCGGGGGAGGTCCTTCCTCCCAGAAAAAAAGGCGCCACCCTGCGGTGGCGCCGTTTTCAAAAGCAAGCGTGAGCTCGCGGCCTAAAGACCTCAGGTCGTCGGCACGGTCTGGATCGTCTTGAGGATCCGGCCCGCGACCAGATACGGATCTGCCGCAGAGTTCGGCCGGCGATCCTCGAGGTAGCCCTTGTAGTCCGCCTTCACGAAGCTGTGGGGCACCCGAATCGACGCGCCACGATCGGCGACACCATAGGTGAACTTGTCGATCGACTGCGTCTCGTGGAGACCGGTGAGGCGGAGATGATTCTCCGGGCCGTAAACGGCGATATGCTCGTCCATGTGTTTCGCGAACGCGGCCATGAGCTTCTCGAAGTAGGCTTTTCCACCCACCTCGCGCAGGTGCTTGGTGGAGAAATTCGAGTGCATGCCAGAACCGTTCCAGTCGAGCGCTTGATCAAACGCGGCGCGGATCGGCTTACAACGCCACTCGATATCGATGCCGTAGCTCTCGCACAGGCGCGCCATGATGTAGCGCGCGACCCACATTTGGTCGGCCGCGTTCTTGGAGCCCTTGCCGAAGATCTGAAACTCCCACTGACCCTTGGCGACCTCGGCATTGATGCCCTCGATATTGATGCCCGCATCGAGACAGATATCGATGTGCTTCTCGACAATCTCGCGCGCCACGGAGCCGACGTTCTTGTAGCCGACGCCCGTGTAGTAAGGACCCTGCGGTGCCGGAAACCCGTCTTTCGGGAAGCCGAGCGGAGAACCGTCCTTCATGAAGAAATACTCCTGTTCGAAACCGAACCACGTCTCCGGATCATCCGGAATCGTCGCGCGGGAATTCGAGGGGCTCGCCTCACCGGTGTGTTGGTAGCACTCGCACATCACGAGCGCGCCGTTCTTGCGCGTGCTGTCGGGGAACACCGCGACCGGCTTCAAGACGATGTCGGAGCTCTTGCCCTCCGCCTGCTGCGTCGAACTGCCGTCAAAGCCCCACAAGGGCAAATCCGCGAGCTTCGGAAAGCTGGCGAAATCTTTGATCTGAGTCTTGCTGCGCAGGCTGGCGAGCGGGGTGTAGCCGTCGAGCCAGATGTATTCCAGTTTGTATTTGGCCATGATGAAGTGTGGTGAGAGCGGGACTTATCGGAGGTTTTTGGAGAACAGCGTGCGAGGCTTTTCCGCTGAAGATCAGCGGAAAAACACGAAGCCGATTTCAGCAGCTCATATGCCATGGAATCCAGAAATTTCGTTCATGACACGTTTCTGGTGGATTAATGCCGGGTGAAACTCCTCGCACCGAACCCCAAGCCGCGCTTGCCAGGTCGGGGCGGCGCACGGACCTTGCTGCCTCTCCATGCATGAAATGAAAGACACCGCCCGCGCGATGGTGCGGATCGGTTTCGACGGCCGAGTGCACAAGACCTTTCGCGGCCACATGGCGCGCGAGCGCTTCGAGCACGAAGTGCGCGTGCTCCGGTATCTCGAGGCACGGAATTGCACCTTTGTCCCCCGCCTCCTCGAAGTGGAGCCGGCGATTATGAAGATCGTCACCACCAACTGTGGTGGACGGGTCGATCAGCTCAACCCGGACCGGCAAACCGCACTGTTTGCCGAACTCGAAGCCTTCGGCGTGCGCCACGAAGATCGCGAACGCCGAAACATTACCTACCGCATCGCCGACGGGCGCTTTTGCATCATCGATTTCGAGTTTGCGACGATCCTCGACGACGGCACCGGCCGCGCGTTGTCGCTGACGCCCAACCTGCCCCCTCCGCCATGAGCGTGGACGCTTCTTCAATCCCGCCTGCCCCGGCCGACCCGGCGGCAAACGTGCATTGGTCAGGCCTCACTCACGTCGGCCGAGTTCGCAAAAACAACGAAGACGTTTTCCTGGCGCTCGCGGTCGATGGCCACGAAGTGCGGCATCTCGGCAAAACCGGCCACGCCTCGCTGGCCGGAAACGACTTCGTATTCGCCGTGAGCGATGGCATGGGCGGCGCCAAGTCGGGCGAATTCGCGAGCCGCATCACGGCCGATCGCGTCACGCGCCTCTTCCCCCGCGCCTTCCGACTGGCTGCAGCCGGCATCGGCACCGGTTTCAACGACCTGCTCGCCGAGCTCGTCACCTCGATCCACCTCGATCTGCTGAAAATGGGCTACTCCTACGAAGAATGCGCCGGCATGGGCGCCACCGTGAGCCTCTGCTGGGTGCGACCCGACTGGATGTATTTTGCTCACCTCGGAGACAGTCGCATCTATTTCCAGCCGCACGACGGTCCTTTGACCCAGGTCACCCACGATCACAGCCACGTCGGCTGGCTGCGGCGCAAAGGTGAGATCAACGAGCGCGAGGCCCGCACGCATCCGCGACGCAACGCTCTCCAGCAAGCGCTGGGCGCGGGTCACCAATTCATCGATCCCCACATCGGCGCCGTCGCCCATCGCCCCGGCGACCGTTTCCTCATTTGCTCGGACGGGCTCACCGACGGGCTTTGGGATCGGCAGATTGGCGAACATCTCCGCGCCCCGGCGGCGGTCGATGCCGCGCCCGGGGCCGCGAAAAGTCTGGTGGACGACGCCGTGCACCATTCCGGCCGCGACAACACCACGGCCGTTGTATTCGAAATTCGGACACCGGCGCCCGAAGCGCAGCCGTGAGCACCCTGCTTTTCGTCTACGGCACGCTCAAGCGCGGCCACAGCAACCACCACCATCTCGCGGACCAGACGTTTATCGGTCTAGCGCGGACGCCGGCCGGTTACCGGCTTTATGATCTCGGCGGTTTTCCCGGCATTGCGCCGGTGCCGGGAGACCAGACAGGGGTGGTGGGTGAAGTATGGGCGGTCGACCCAGACGCACTCGCGCGGCTCGATGTCTTCGAGGGCGTGCATGAAGGCCTCTATCGTCGCGCGGCGATCGTGCTGGCGCCGCCCTTCGCAGGTCGCGCGATCGAGGCATATTTCCCCGCGATCGGCGTGGGCGGCCGGCCCGAGGTGGGTTCTGAGTGGCTCGGTTAGCTCCGTCCGTGCTTACGTTTTCAGCGCACGCTTCGGCACGCGCTTCACGGTCACGAAACGCGCGCGAAACAGATCCTCAAGCGTCTCGCGCACCTCGGCGGGAATCCGATTCACCAGCTCGGAGAGCGGCGGCAGCGACTTCGCGTCCGTTTCGTCCGCGATTTCGTCCTTCGCTTTAGCCGACGCAATCGGCTCCCCGCGTTCGCGCGCCTCGGCAAGAAACGACGACTCCGCGGAATCGTCCGGCCAACTCGCGCCGCTCGGCTCGATGACTGGAGACGCCTGCGCCACGGGCTCTGCTGCGGCTTCAACGACCTTGACGGGCTCGACGAACTTGGCGACCGGCAACTGCGGAGGCGCCACCGGCGCGGGCACAGCTTCGCGAACGATCGGCGCCGGCATCGCTTCTCGCGTCTCAGCGAGACGCGACTCCAGCCGGTCAATCAGCCCTTTTTTTTTTCGTTGGCCCCGGCCGTCGCGGGCGCCTCATCCGCCAGCGCCGCCAGTTCCTTGATCAAGCTATCGATCGCGCGCGACCGACTCGCGTCGACTGCTTTGAGCAACGTGACTTCGAAATTGATCTTTTCCGCCAGTCCCAGCTTCACGCTGCCTTCGCCTTCGCGCAGGCCATCGAGCATCCGCGTGATTTGCTCAGTCGTCATCGCGACGCCGCCGAGCTGATCGCTCTTCCCGCCTTTCGCGATCGCGTCGAGCAATGCGCTTCGCACCAGCGCCTGCAAATCCACCAACAGGCGCACGAGATCGCGGCCGGCGGTGTCACATTCGTCGACGATCGCCACGATTCTTTGGTGATCGCCGGCAGCCAGCGCCGCGGCGAGCCCCTTGATCTTCTCCCCCGCCACGAGACCGTAGACATCCAACACGTCCGGCTCCGCGATCTCGCCGCCGCAGAACGAAATCATCTGGTCAAAAATGGACTGCGCATCCCGCATGCCGCCATCAGCGAGGCGCGCGATGCACGCCAGTGCGTCATCGCTGACTTTGATCTTTTCGTCTTTGGCGATCCGCTTCAGCCGCTCGACGATGAGATCGTTTGGAATCGGCTTGAGATCGAACCGCTGGCATCGGGACACAATCGTCGGGAGCACCTTCTGCGGATCGGTCGTCGCGAAGACGAACTTCACATGGGCCGGCGGCTCCTCGAGAGTCTTCAGCAGCGCATTAAACGCCGCCGCCGAGAGCATGTGCACCTCGTCGATGATGTAGATTTTGAATTTCCCCTGTGCCGGCGCGTAGCGCACAGTCTCGCGGAGATCACGCACTTGATCGACGCCGTTGTTCGAGGCGCCATCGATTTCGATCACGTCGAGGTGAGAACCTTCGGCGATCGCCTTACACGCCGGATCCTCAACATCGAAATCCGCCTTTGGACCATCGGTGCAGTTGAGCGCCTTGGCAAAAATCCGCGCCGTCGAAGTCTTCCCCGTCCCGCGCGGCCCCACGAACAAATAAGCGTGCGCAATCCGATTCTGCTCAATCGCATTTCGCAACGTCTGCGTGACATGCTCCTGCCCCACCACGTCCGAAAAACGCTGCGGCCGATATTTTCTGGCAATAACTTGATACGACATCGGACCTCCATTTTACCTTGGTCCGTCCGCTCTTCAAGCTTTGCCATAGAAGGTTATCCACAGCTATTCACAATCAATCCACGCGCATGCGATAGCAATTGCCGGCCGAGGAGCCTGTATCGGTGATTTGAATAACACTTCCAGTACCCTCGACGGAGGGAAACGACGTCCAGGTGGTCGAACCTAACCAGCACTGTCGGTGTCGTGAAGAACGGACCACCGCGAAAGAGCTTTTCCGAGGAAACCATGAGCCTGAGTATTCGTCCCCTGGCTGACAAGCTCGGCGT